>DASWIZ010000049.1:0-4715 GCA_036397395.1 Minisyncoccota bacterium | reverse complement strand
CGTTCTATGATCTGCTGCCTGACTTCTGGACGAATGATGGTTTGGGGTGTGGACATACAAGTATGAAATGGTTACGTTTCTCTTCTTTCACCATACATTTCTTGTTACTCTACTGTCCAATATATGGGGTACCTGCCAAAGGAGTTTCAATAAAAATAGGGTATTGACAGATGCAACTGGGTTGCGTTAAGATGAAGGCATGGCAAGCACAAGCGTTGAAGAGACTATACTTAAAGGGCTGCGGGAGCAGGGGCATCGGGTTACGAAAGTACGGCGCGAGATGGTTGCGATGCTGGAGGGCGCGAAGGTTCCCTTGGCCGCTGCAGACATTTTGAAAAAATTGGACGGGGTGAATAAAACCACGGTGTACCGCGAGCTGGAGTTTTTGGTGGAGCAAAATATTGCCCAGGAGGTGGAGTTTGGCGACAAGAAAAAGCGCTACGAAATTTCAGACAAGCACCACCACCATGTGGTATGCGTGGAATGCAAACAGGTGGAAGACGTGGATTTGCAAGCTGATTTGGATGGCGTGGAGAAAAAAATCGCAAAACAAAAAGGTTACAAAATAATAAATCACTCGCTGGAGTTTTTCGGGTTGTGCTCTAGCTGTAAATAAAATATGGGTACGTTTTTGTCTATATTAGTATCAACCGGTTTTATAAGTTTGGTGTCGTTTTCGGGAGCACTATTCCTATTTTTCCAAAAGCATTTGGTGCAGCGTATTTCTCTGTTTTTGCTTGCGTTTGCCGCAGGTTCTTTTATGGGAGCCGCGTTCCTGCATTTGCTGCCCGAAGCCGTGGAACAAGTAGAATCCGCAAACTCGTTTTTGTTTATTTTGCTTGGGTTTGGCTTGTTTTTCTTTATAGAAAACATTTTTCACTGGCACCATGTCAGAAACGACGAGCCAGAGCACAAGTCGCTTGGCATGCTTACTTTATTGGGCGACGGCGTACACAACTTTTTAGACGGCATGATTATTGCCGCCGTATTTTTTGTGGATATTAAACTTGGCTTTGCTGCTACCTTAGCTGTGGCGTTACATGAAATTCCGCAAGAAATCGCAGAGTTTGGCGTGTTAATTCACGCGGGCTACTCGCGCATGCGCGCCCTGTTGTTTAACTTTTTGTCGGCCAGTACCGTAATTGCGGGAGGCATACTAAGTTTTTTCCTGGAGGCGTGGCTGGGCCAGTGGATAGCTTTGTTTATGCTGTTTGCCGCCGGCGTGTTTATTTACGTGGCAGCGTCCGACTTTGTGCCGGAAATGCGCAAGGAACGAAACTTCTCAAAATCGATTTCTCTTTTGGCCACGTTTGCCGCAGGCGTGTTCTTAATGTGGCTGGTGTTGTTTTTGGAGTGAAAATGGTCTAGAGTGAGGTATTATGGCGAGCAAACAAAAGGCAAGGGCCACGATACTTTGGTTGGAGGAGGTAGATAAGAGGGATGTGAAGCTGGTGGGAGGGAAGAACGCCTCATTGGGCGAAATGTACTCACAATTGCAGCCAATGGGCATTGCCGTGCCTAATGGTTTTGCTATTACCACAAATGCCTTTAAAGCTTTTCTGGAACGCGGCGGTTTGCAAAAGCAAATAAAAGAAAAGCTGCGTTCTTTGGATACGGGCGACCTGAAAAGCCTACAGCAAACAGGACAGGAAATCCGCCAGCTTATTTTAGACGCAGAGTTGCCGCGCGACCTGCAGCGGAGAATTTCGCAGGCATACGCAAAGCTGGGGAGAAAAGCCAGCGTTGCCGTGCGTTCTTCCGCCACCACCGAAGACACGGCCGAGGCCTCTTTTGCCGGCCAGCAGGACACGTACTTAAATGTAGTTGGAGAACAAGAGTTACTGCAAGCGATAAAAAAAACGTTTGCCTCTTTGTTTACGGACAGGGCAATTTCGTACCGCAAAGACAAAGGGTTTAATAGTTTTGGGGCGCTTTCTGTGGGCGTGCAAAAAATGGTGCGCGCAGACAAAGGGGCTGCCGGCGTTTTGTTTACTATAGACCCGGAAACCGGATTCGATAAGGCAGTGGTTATAAACGGCTCTTGGGGCTTGGGAGAAATGGTGGTGCAAGGGGAAGTAACGCCCGATGAGTTTGTGGTGTTCAAGCCCATGTTGGAGAAGAAAAGAGGAATAATCGAGAAAACGCTGGGCCCAAAGAAGCAAAAACTCATCTACGGCGCGAAGGGAACAAAAAAAGTTGCGGTGCCAGAACAAGATCGCAAAAAACTTTGCCTGGAAGACAAGGAAGTGTCGAAGCTGGCCTTGTGGGGCACGCAAATTGAAAAGCATTTCGGCAAGCCCATGGATATTGAGTGGGCGAAAGACGATAAGGGAAAATTGTTTGTGGTGCAGGCAAGGCCGGAAACCGTGCACGCAAATGCGAAAAACATATACAAAGAATACAGCTTGAAAACAGACAAAACTCCGATAATAACAGGCATGGGCGTGGGCATGAAAATAGCTGCGGGGAAAGTCCGCGTGATTGCCAGCCCAAAAGACATGGGCAAGTTTCAAAAAGGCGAAGTGTTGGTTACGGAAAATACCGATCCTGATTGGGAACCTATTATGAAAGGAGCCGTGGCAGTGGTAACAGACAAAGGTGGGAGGACGTCGCACGCCGCCATTATCTCGCGAGAGCTCGGCATCGCGGCAATCGTGGGAACCGGGAACGCCACCAAAAAACTCAAAACCGGGCAAACTATTACCGTAGATTGTTCTTCTGGAGACGAGGGCAGGGTGTATGGGGGCGCTTTGAAGTTTGAGGCAAAAGAAAGGCATTTCGGCAACGTGCCGGAAACAAAAACAAAAATAATGCTGAACATTGGCGCGCCCGATGAGGCTTTTAAAAACGCTTGGCTGCCCGTGAAAGGGGTTGGGCTGGGCCGCCTGGAATTTATTATTAATTCGTACATCAAAATCCACCCCAACGCGCTTATTGAGTATAGAAATTTGAAGGGCAACATAAAAAAGCAGATTGACGAACTTACCATGGGGTATTCCGACAAGAAGCAGTTTTATATCGACAAAATGGCAGAGGGTATTGCAAAAATTGCCGCTGCCTTTTGGCCCCACGAGGTTATCATCCGATTTTCTGATTTTAAAACGAATGAATACCGCCAGCTTATTGGAGGGGAGTTGTACGAAATGGAAGAACAAAATCCTATGCTTGGCTGGCGCGGCGCTTCAAGATACTACGATCCGCGCTTTGAAAAAGCGTTTGGCTTGGAATGTTTGGCCATAAAAAAAGTAAGGGAAGAAATGGGATTGGCAAACGTAACGCCCATGGTGCCGTTTTGCAGAACACCAGAAGAGGGCAGAAAGGTGATAAGGTTTATGAGGCAACATGGACTTTCCCGCCAGGAAGACGCGCAGCTTCGCATATATGTTATGTGCGAGATTCCCTCTAATGTGCTTTTGGCCGACGAGTTTTTGGACGTGTTCGACGGCATGTCTATCGGGTCAAACGACTTGACCCAGCTTGCGCTCGGGATTGACCGCGACTCGGGCATGGGAGCCGCCATTGCCAACGAAAACGATCCTGCGGTGCGCCAGCTTATAGCCGCGGCGATCGCAAAATGCAAAGAGCGCGGCAAGTACGTGGGCATTTGCGGCCAGGCGCCCTCGGATTACCCCGAATTTACCAAGTTTTTAATTGAACAGGGCATAGAAAGCATTTCATTAAATCCCGACGCCGTATTCCAAACCATAATGCAGGTAAAAAAAGTGGAAGAAGAGCTTGGTTACGATAAGCAATGAAAGCGCGAGCTTTTGATAATTCGATAGGAAAGTTTATTGGTTCTTTAGATAAAAAGACCGGCCCAAAAGTCGTGCGCACTATCGAGTTACTCGAAGAATACGGGCCGAAGCTGGGGATGCCGCATAGCAGGAAGGTGCGCGACGATATTTTCGAGTTACGCATTCGGGGCATTCAAGAGGTGAGAATTTTTTATGTATTCCATAAAGATTCAATTATTTTCTTGCACGCTTTTATGAAGAAGTCTCAAAAGATACCAAAGAAAGAATTAGAGCTAGCGCTTCAAAGAGCGAAAACCCTTGACAAGAAATAACGTATACGTTATAAAGAAAACATGGAAGATTTTGCGAAAGTAAAAAAGCGCTTATTGCGCAATAAGGAATTTCGAAAAGAGTACGAAAGGCTTGCCCCAGAGTTTGAGTTGGCTAGCACGCTTATCAGAAAGCGAATTGAAAAGGGTCTTACCCAGGGCGAGCTTGCGCGCAAAATTGGAACGAAGCAGTCTGCAATATCCCGGCTCGAATCTGGCGGGTATAACCCGAGCTTTGCTTTACTCAAGAAAGTCGCAAAAGCTCTCAACGCAGACTTAAAAATTTCAATTCACTAGAATGCTTTCTGACTTCAAACCCGAAATCAAACTACTGCTCATCGTCACCGCCGTGTCGGTTGTTCTCGCCGCCGCCGGCATTTGGTTGCTGCAGGGAGTTGTGCGAAACCAGGTTTCACACACACCGCCCGTGCCATCGCCGCAGCCGCAAGCAATGAGCGATCAACAATCGGCAATTAGTGATTGGCAAACCTACCGCAACGCCGAGTTTGGGTTTGAGGTGAAGTATCCAAAAAACGTTGAGATAACTTATGATTCAAATACTAGTATAGAGTTTCAAGAGAAAGGAGTTTTCTATAATAAGTACGCAAGGTTTATGGGTATTCGGATTCGTTCTGGTGTTGAGGAAAGTTTG
>DASWIZ010000048.1:0-6544 GCA_036397395.1 Minisyncoccota bacterium | reverse complement strand
TCAGAAGAAGAGTTTTACAAAGTATACGGGCTGGAGGTTATTGTTATGCCGACAAACAAGCCAAGCCAGCGGAAAGATTTGCCCGATAAAGTTTTTAAGTCAGAGCAGGGAAAGTTTTTAGCCGTAGTAAAAGAAATTGCCCAGCGCCACGAAAAAGGCCAGCCGGTGCTGGTGGGCACGGTTTCCATACAAAAAAATGAGTTCTTGGGGGCATTGCTGCAAAAAGAAGGAATTCGACACCAAATACTGAACGCCAAAAACCACGAGCAGGAAGCCAGCATTATCGCGCAAGCCGGCCGCAAAGGCCAGGTTACCATAGCTACCAACATGGCGGGCCGCGGGGTGGATATTGTCCTGGGGGGGAACCCCCAGGACCCTGAGGAGGCTCGAAGGGTGCAAGAGGCCGGAGGGCTGCACGTTATAGGGACCGAACGCCACGAAGCCCGCAGAATAGACAATCAGTTGCGGGGGCGTTCGGGCCGGCAGGGCGATCCCGGCTCAACACAGTTTTGTGTAAGCCTGGAAGACGACGTAATGCGCATTTTTGGCGGAGATAAGATTAAGGGGTTAATGGAAAAACTGCGTATCCCAGAGGACGAACCCATAGAAAACAGAATGGTGTCCGGGGCTTTGGAATCTGCCCAGTCTAAAATAGAAGGGTTTCACTTTGACGCCCGAAAACACGTGCTGCAGTACGATAATGTATTAAACAGGCATCGCGACGCCATATACCGTAAGCGCCGGGAAATTTTGGAAAAAGCCTCCTCCTTCGCTGAAGCTTCCGAGGACAAAGGGAAAAGCTTGCGTTCATATATTCTTGATATTGCACAGAAACACGGCGTTTCCAAAGAAGTATACGAGAAAAAGGAGCAAGAATTGGGAGCGGAAAATATGCGCCAGGCAGAGCGCGTGGTGGCGTTGCGCACCATAGATTCTTTGTGGATGTCGCATTTGGAAGAAATGGACTACTTGCGCGATTCCGTAAGGTTGCGCGCGTACGGCCAGCAGGATCCGTTAATTGAATACAAGAACGAAGGGCACAGAATGTTTGAGCAGTTGCTTGCGGCAATAGAGGAAAGTATTGCCAAAACCATTATGCAGGTGCAGCTTACCCCGCCTCCTCCGCAAAATCCTATGGGCGCCAGCAACATAACGTACTCAAGTCCGGCAAACTCCACTTCAAATTCCGCCCCTCGCGCACAGCAGCCAAAACCCACAGGGCCAAAAGTGGGACGCAACGACCCCTGCCCTTGCGCCTCGGGCAAAAAGTATAAAAAGTGCCATGGTGCGTAAAAAACAAAAGGTTATTGCGGTTGCTTTAATCCGAAACAGCGAGGGGAAAGTTTTGGTGCAAAAACGGGTTGATCCGTTAATTCCCGAGGCAGACGGCAAATGGGAATTTCCGGGCGGCGTAGTGGAATTCGGCGAAACGCCAGAAGAGGCGGTAGTAAGAGAATGTAAAGAAGAAACCAATTGCACCGTTGAGATTATTCGGGTGTTGCCGCTCACTCATACAAAAATCTGGAACAGGACAGACGGTATTGTTTTGCAGGCCTTGGTATGGTTTTTCGAAGCCCGGCATAAAGAAGGCGAGCCCAAGCCTTCGGACAAAAAGGTGGCAGAGCTCATGTGGTGCACCAAACAAGAAGCCTTGCGGTTAGATTCCCTTCCTGGACTAAAAGAATCCTTGCGCTATATTGAATAAATTGGGAGAAAGATCCCGATAGCGAAGTATACAATCTAGGTATCTCGGGTAATACTACAATAGATATATTGAAACGTTTCGACGGTGAAGCCGCGGCGAGAAAACCGAACATAGTTATTTTCGCAACCGGACTGAACGATGATATCGTAAAGAAGTCAGATGGTAATCATCTTGTCGAGTTTGATGAGTTTGAAAGCAATATAAAAGAACTTATACAAAAAGCGAGAAGCTTTACGAGTAATATTATTGTTCTTGGTTTGCAGAGGGTGGACGAAACCAAAACCACGCCGATTCCGTGGCAGAAAGACTATTCTTACTATAATGCAGATATTCAAGAATACGATACAAAGCTGCAAGAAATTGTAAAACAGGAAAATATCTTGTATCTTTCAATGTTTGACTTATTGAGCGACGAGGAGTTAGAGGATGGCCTGCATCCAAACGCGCAAGGCCACCAGAAGATCTTTGAGAAAGTAAAACAGTTTTTACAAGAAAGACAAATTATATGATTTTATACGAAGATTTTGAGAAAGTGGATATACGGGTGGGGAAGGTGCTTGAGGTACAAGATTTTCCCGAAGGCAAATATTCCACGCATATTTTAAAAATAGATTTTGGGCCAGAAATTGGTATAAAAATATCCTTGGCAAAACTCGCGCCAAATTATCAGGGGCAAGAATTGGTAGGCAAACAAGTGCTTGGCGTGGTGAATTTCCCTCCAAAACAAATTGGCAAATATATGTCAGAAACCCTTACGTTAGGATTGGCCGACGAAAGCGGAAACGTGGTGCTGGTGCACCCCGGAAAAGAGGTGCCCCTCGGCGGCAATCTGTTTTGACAAGGGAATGAGAGTAGGGTAAAATAAGGCTATGGAGGTAAAAATTTCTGAAAAATTACAGAAGGAAATGCCCGATGTAAAGGGGTATGGCTACGGAAGCGTAAAGGAATTTATTGAAGACGCGATTCGGCGCCGGATTTTAGAGTTGAAAAACTCAATCTCTTTGGAAGACCGAGGGATAGCGAAACTCACGTCTGGCTTTATAGCGCGCTATCGGAAAGACTTGGAAGCGTTAGCGAAAAAATAGGCTGTGCGATACCTTACCGCAAAACAGATTTTGCTTATCCATTCAATGCTTATCGAAGAAACAGGCGGATTCCATGGCGTACGGGATCGTAGCGCCGTTTTGGTTTTGGAAGACCTGCCCCGCCAGCAGATTTCTGATAAAGAATTGTATCCGACATTATTTTTGAAAGCAGCGGTATATGCGCGGGGGATTATACAAGACCATCCATTTGTTGATGGGAATAAACGTACCGGCGTAGTTGCGGCTTCGGTATTTCTTGAGAATAATGGGCATAGGATTTTAGCTAAAGAGGGTGAAATCGAGAATTTTGCTCTAGAAATTATAGAAAAGAAGCTCGATGTCGAGGCAATCGCGACTTGGTTTGAAACACACTCCAAAAAAGTATGAAAACATATGCGTTTCGGTTAAAACCTGGGCAGGATATATTCACCCGCCGCCCCGACCCCGAAACCGGGTATGATGAGCTTGTGGTGGAATAAATTTGGGATTTTTACAGAAAACCTGGGACGTAGTAAAATGTTTGTATGAACACAGTCACTCTGCAGAAAACAGAATCTGAAGATTTAAAGAAAAAAGCTTCGCTTTACGAGAAGGTTTTTCGGTTTATTTCGAGGCAAAGTTTTGGCATTGAGTCTTACTCTGACAAACAGATAAAGGAGTTTAAGAAAGAGGATCGTCTGGATTCTAAAACACGCCAGAAGCTGGAAAGACTATTGAAATCTTCTTGATGCGAATGTATTTTTTGCCGCAGCAGGATCGCCGACAGGCGGATCTGCTTTTGTTTTAGAACTGGCGAAGCATAAGAAAATTCAAGCAACAACGGTCGGGCATGCTTTAGTAGAGGCCGAACGTAATATTCAAAAGAAACTCGGTGAAGAAGCCGAATTATCTTTCCAAATTGTTACTCCCGGCGACTTCTTACAAAAATACATTAGGGAACATGAAAAATAAATTGCTGAAGGTTGATAATATTATGTACCGGGTGAAGGACTTGGCGGAAGGGGAACGGTTTTACACCGAGGTTTTGGGGGTGAACCTTGTCCACCCCTGGGGTGGACAATGGGGTTTTGACGTACATGGGTTGACGGAAGTACAAAGTAGGAATATACTACAAGTATGAAAGTAGGAAAAGTAACAAAGGCAACGCAAAAAGGGCAAATTGTTATCCCTAAAGAATACAGGGATATTTTGCATGTAAGCGAAGGAACTCCTCTGCATATTTCCCTGAAAGGGCAGGGCATTTATATCCAGCCCGTAAAGGAGATTATTCACCAGGAGGAAAGAGACGATTCCTATCTGAAAATTCTTGAGGAGACCAAGGGAGCGTTGGCGAAATACGGCAAGCAGATCGATGAAGAAACAAAGGCAAGAAGAAAGATTGAACTTGCGGCCTCCAAAAGAAGAAAGTCATGGTAGTTCTGGATACGAACATCATTATCGATCACATTCGTCAATCTTTCGAAAAAGATACTATCTTTCAGTCGCTGATAAAAACCACGCAAGAAGGGAGTATTGCTATTTCACTAATTACGATTCAGGAGCTTTACGAGGGGAAAAGTACGCGAGACAAGGAGGCGGAGGCATATATACTTAAGACTATTTCTGGTTTACAGATTTTTCCGTATACCTTTGAGGTAGCAAAAAAGGCGGGCGAAATTGCCCGTGATTTAGGCCGTTCCATAGAACTTCCCAATGCTGCCATCGCGGCCACGGCAATCCTTAACGAAGCTTCTTTGCTCACGCTAAACCAAAAAGATTTCAAAGACATTAAAGGTCTGGACTTAACGAAGGTATGATGAAAGCGGTTTTGTTTGACGCGGATGGGGTTGTGGTAACTCCAAAAAATGCTTAGCAAAACAAAGAAGCTCCGACGTAACGTCGGAGCTTCTTTTCGTTCTGGTATTCTGCGTGGGCTAGAACCCCATCAATTACATAGGCGGGGGAGGGACAAGACAGCTGGTTTCTGCTGTATTGCCTGCGTTATCGGTTACCACTACGGTGGCGTCGCCATTGAGCGTAAGGTGGGAAATGATAACACCAGGTCCTGGGCGTTTGTCGCTTGGAGTAGCGCCGGGAGCCTGGGTAAGCTTTATCTGGTCGCCGTCAGCAAACGGGTCAGACACAAACGGGCTGCCGTCGTCTTTTACGACTATGAAGGAGATGCCAAGCAAGTCTTCACCAAGCAACTGGTAAAAGCCGTCTTGGTTTTGTCCTTGCCCGCCATTACCCGGAGCTTTGGGCGTGTTTTTGCCCGAAGGGTTGGTGGTTTCTACGCATTCTGCCGTGGGAGGCGTTTCATCTACCCATTCTTTTTCGACTTCTTCAGAGCCGCTTTTTAAGCCTTCTGCGGTAGTGCCGGTTGCCGAAATAGTGTCGGTTCCCAAGCTGGATGCTGCAACAGGTACAGTGTAGGTAAATTGCACTACACCAGCAGCGTCGGTGGTGCAGTCTGCGTTTGCCGCGCATGTGCCGCCGGCTTCAGCTCCGGCGTTTTGCCCTGTTACCGCGAAATCAACCAGAATTCCGCCAATCTGGGCTGGATCGCCGCTTACCGTCGCGGTTACCGTGTGTGTGTCGTCACCTGCTCCCAAGTCGTTGCTTTCGGTTGCGGGCGTAAGCGCCAAATCAATCACGCCGAGCGTAGTATCGGCAATTACCACCGTACCGTCTGCGGCGGTTGCCACAGCTTCAATGGTGTTTTGGCCTACTACCAGGTCTTCGGTAATGTCACAGTTGGTAATGTCTAGTGATACCGGTTCTGGCCCGGCTTCCGTACAAACTACGTTTCCGTTTACTTTAAGGTTGAGGCTTGCAATGTTGGTAAGAGCTACGGGGAGTACGGTGTTTAAGTCGCTCGCATCTCCTACTTCCTCACATTCTCCGCCGGTTTGATCGGCAATCTCGCGAAGGGGCTGTCCCGGATCGCAGGTACCAGCTGCATCGCTCCCTATGCGAAAGGTATGAATAGTGGTGCCAGCGTCAACTGCGGCCTGCAACGGAGACCCAGCTCCAGGTGTAAATAAACCTGCACTAGGTTCTCCATCTGAAAGGAAGAAGGCGATATTCGTGTCTGCAGCTTGGCTGGCCAAGGCAGTATTCATGTTCGAAAGGGCCGAATCGTAGTCGGTTTCGAACGCAAGGCCAGCACTGATCTTGTTGGTAAACTGGCCTACTCCTGCAGCCCCAGCGCCTCCAAATTCGGTACTCAAGGAATGTATCACTTCGTCCATGTCGGGACCTGCAGCTCCGCCGTTGTCTGCGTTTGGGGGAGTGGTAAGGGCCTGGTCGCCTGCTGCAGGGTCAACATCTGCCGTTACCGCGCCGTCACCAAAGGCTACAAGTCCTACGTTTACGTTATCTGCGTCCCCAAGGCTTGTATTCAAGGCAATAAGGCCTTCGCATACAGAATCGAGAGCAGTACCAGAGGTTCCGTCGCCGTCGCAATCACTCCCGGCAGGATCTATGGGGTTAATAGACGTGTTTTCCATACTGCCAGATACGTCTGCAACGTACATAATGTTGGCCGTATCGCCTTCGCCTAAAGTGGCGGTAGCATCTGCCAATACGGTGGTTCCGAGCCACACCGGATCACCCGGTGCGTTTGTCTTTACGCTAACGTTTAATTCCTGGTCGGTTGTTGTGGTTCCTGCTGCCGGGTTTGCGGCTCCCGCCATGCCCGCGTACACGAACAGCGCGGCTAAAAGGGCAACCGCCCCCATACAAGCCGCAACTACCAGCATAGGAACTTCTTTTG
>DASWIZ010000047.1:0-13644 GCA_036397395.1 Minisyncoccota bacterium | reverse complement strand
GCAGAATTGCAATCTCTGAGCGTTCTGCTTTTTCAATGTGCGTGTACTGTTTCTGGTTCTTTTGTTCGCTGTGTCTTTTTCTCTGTTTCATACGGCGGTATTCTACACCGCCGGGTGTTCGGCTTCAAACGTGAATTTCGGGAAGGAATTTAATTAGGAGGAAAGCAAAAAATGTTTGCTACTGGAAAAATCCAGGACGGTGTCACGGTAATAAAGGCGCGGAGATCAATGGTCTCCGAAAAGGATTTAGCAGTCCTCCAAAGAGGAGGAAACAATATCATGATTGATTACACCAGCGATTTGGTCGTAATCACCCGTTTCCGCTAGCCAGTTCTCTTTATTCTTTTTTAAACCTCTTGAGCTAAAATCAGCCCCCGGATTTATCCGAGGGCTTTTCTTATATCGTAATCTCATTTTTCATGTTTTCAAAACGTCCTTCGGCTATAAGCGGAACATTCATAATATCTTCAATGCGCGTAAAAGGACCATTTGCCTCTCGATAATCAATAATATTTTGAGCGATAGTCTTCCCTACCCCAGTGATTTCCTGTAATTCCTCATAGCCTGCCGTATTGATATTTATTTTACCGGAAGGCGAAGGTTCGGGCGCTGGAGTAGGAGTTGGGGTTGGCGCCGGAGAAACATTTCCTACCGTAATCTCGCCTTTCATTTTCTCAAAGGTTACTTCGCCAATACCGCTTACGTTTTTTATATCTTCGATTTGGTAAAATAGGCTAACAGCGTTCCGGTAATCAATAATCTTTTGGGCAATTGCCGGGCCTACTCCCGTAATCTGGTCTAACTCTTCGAGACCTGCCGTATTGATATTAATCTTGCCCGGAGGCTTCAGAGAAGGAGTAGGCACTGACGGCGGAGGTACCGGTTCTGGCGTAGAATCTGACTCTGGTTCTTCTGCCTGCGGTACGGCGGCTGGCACAGGAACTGGTACGGGTTTTGACTGTGGCGCTGGCTCTGGCGCCGCTTGCGGTGTTTGAAGTACGGCTTCAAACACTTCGTTTTCTTGTTCTTGTACTTCCCCTTCCGTTTGCTGCTCAATCGCCTGCTCAACGCCTGCCACAAACACTTCTTTTGCGATTTCCCCGCTGGTTGGCGCATTCCCCTGAATGAAGAAAACAAAAACTCCCGCTGCCGCAGCTAAAAGGAGTCCAACCATTGCAATAAGAATTTTTGTGTGCCCCATTCTGTAATTTTACCACATAACCCAAATCATAAAAGTTTTCCCCAAACCCCGTTTTTTGTCTTCTTGTTTTACATATATGTAAGAAGTATATGCTGTTCCCAATACACGCGATCGCTTGCATTAGGAACAATAGAGTTTTATACTAAACAAGGACACAAACAGCATATGAAAACGCACGGAGAAATCGCTAAACAAATCCTGCTTGCCGTTGGTATTGCAGGCGTAATAATTATTGTTGCGGCCGCCCCCGGAGTACTGCTTGCCGCAAAACTTTTTGAGCAAGACCGTAAAAGGTTTTCCAAAAAATATACGCCGCAAAAAGGCGCCCGCACTATTCAAAAACTCAAGAAAAACCGCCTTATTACCGTTAAAAAAAGACAAGGAAAACTTGTAATAGAACTTACCAAAGAAGGAAAAAAGAAGTTTCAAGGTATCCAGATCGAAAACCTGCAGATCACAAAACCGCCGCGATGGGACAAAAAGTGGAGAATTCTTATCTTTGACATCCCGGATAAATCGTTTAGGCGCGCCCGGGATGTCTTGCGCAGCAAGCTTAAGCAGTGGGAGTTTTACCCGTTGCAGAAAAGCGTATGGGTATGCCCCTGGCCTTGCGAAAAGGAAATCGAACTTGTAGGAGAACTTTATGGAGTATCGGAATATATCAGTATTATTGTGGCTGAAACTATCTCAAACGATACTCTACTTCGCAAGCATTTTGGTTTATAGAATGTATCTAAGAGAAGAAGTTGTTCTTTATACACGCGATCGCTTCTATTGGGAACAAACAATGCCAAGAACGTATACTTGAGCTTTAAAATCCGGAGAAGTCGCGCAGGACGGATACGGGAATGGCGACAAGGCGGCCGCCTTCTTCAAAGGTGTTCAACCCCACAACTTGGCCCTCGAGATTAAACAACGGGCTTCCCTGCAGCGTTTGCTTGTCAAATATATTGGTGCGTATCATATCGGCGTCTTTTGTCCGCACGGTCCCTTCCTGGGCAATGGTTACCAGATCATTTGCTTCTACAGCTTTTGCCACCATAACCACCACGTCCCCTATACTCCACGAATTTTGCCGGGCAAAAGCAACCGGTGAAAGATTTTGCCGCTCAATTTTTACAATAGCCAGATTTTTCGCGGCGTCGCGCTTTAACAACTGGGCCGCGACCGATTCTTCTCCTTCCCTGACATACACTGTTGTTTTATAGCCCGCGGGAATCGCGTCCGCAATGGTAATAATAAACCCGTCTGCCGTTATAATAAGCCCGGAACCGTACACCGTATTCACCCCGTTTGTGCTCGCAATCCCCACGGTCGATTTTTCTCCTTTTTCTACCGCCCCGGCCACCGCTTCTTCTTTGCTAATGATTATTTCCCGCACCTCGCGGATAACCGTGGTATGTTTTGCCCAATCTTTGACAAATTGCATACCCTGGAACGCGGGATACGAAACAACATAGGGCAGCAAAAAAGCCTGGGCCCACATTCCTCCCGCGGCGCCCAAGCTAAACACAAACACAATACCAAAAATCAAAAACAATGTTTTCGTCATCCTATTGCGAACCCACTTTCTGCAGCTTTTGCTTGTCTTTTAACCGGGACATCACGTAAGCCGCTTGCAGTACAATTTCTTTTTCTTCCGCCCCAATGGTTACTTTGCCCCCGGGCGCTACTTCCCCTGAAACAATTTTTAAGGCCAGTGGGTCCAGCACGGTTCTTTGGATAACCCGTTTTAACGGCCTTGCCCCCAGGTTTGAATCAAAACCCTTTTGCGCGAGCAGCTCCTTTGCCTTGTCTGTTATGTCCACGACAATTCCCTTTAACTCAAGGCGCTTTGCCACCTTTGCAAGCTCTAATTCCACAATCTTTTTAATCTGTTCCTTTCCAAGGTAATCAAACAGCACAATTTCGTCTACCCGGTTTAAAAACTCGGGCCGAAATTGTTCGCGCAAGGCTGCCATAACGCGCTCACGCACCGACTCTTTGCGCGAGCCATCGCCTTGTTCTTCAATAAAGCCAAGATTATTCATTTCCGCGATAAATTGGGACCCGATATTCGAGGTCATAATAATAATAGCGTTTTTAAACGAAGCTACCCTTCCTTTCGCGTCCGTAAGCCTGCCGTCTTCCAAAATTTGCAAAAGCATATTAAACACTTCGGGGTGCGCTTTTTCAATTTCGTCCAGCAGTATAACGCTGTACGGCCTTCTTCGCACTTTTTCGGTAAGCTGGCCGCCTTCTTCGTATCCTACGTACCCCGGGGGAGACCCAACCATGCGAGATACGGTATGGCGCTCCATATATTCTGACATATCCAGGCGAATTAACGCGTTTTCGTCGTTAAACAAAAATTCAGCCAGCGCTTTTGCGGTTTCGGTTTTCCCCACGCCCGTGGGACCTAAAAATATAAAAGAACCCATGGGCCTATTTTCCTCCGCGATGCCGGCCCGGCTGCGTCGAATGGCGTTTGAAATGGCCGCCACCGCTTCTTCCTGGCCGATAATACGGGTTCGCAACACATCTTCCATTTTCTCTAACTTCTTTGCTTCTTCTTCAATAAGGCGGGTTACGGGAATGCCGGTCCAGCGCGACACCACCTTGGCAACGTCTTCTTCGGTAACTTCTTCCTTTAATATGGGGTGGTCTTTTTGGTAACGCGCGAGCTTGCGCTCTTCACCGCGCAGCTTTTTCAACAATTCTGGAAGCTTGCCGTATTTTAACTCGGCAACTTTCTGCAGGTTCCCGGCGCCTTGCTCTTTTTCTATCTCAAACCGTATTGCTTCAATTTCCTTTTTTGCCTCTTTAATGCTGTTAATAACTTCTTTTTCCGCCTGCCACTTGGCCTGAATCGCCTTTGCTTTTTCTTTCAGGTCAGCTAATTGGCGATGCACGACTTTCAGTTTTTTCTCTTCTCCTTTTTCGTTTTTTAAAGCTTCGTTTTCAATTTCCAGCTTTTGAATTTCTCGTTTTAGCGTTTCCAAATCCGCTGGTTCAGACTCCATGTCCAGCCGCAAAGAGCTCATGGCTTCGTCCATTAAGTCTACCGCTTTGTCGGGAAGAAATCGGTCGGTAACATACCGCAAAGCCAGGGAAGCCGCGGCTACCAGGGCTGAATCTTTAATTTTTACCCCGTGGTGCAGTTCGTATTTTTCTTTAATGCCCCGCAAAATCATAACCGCGTCTTGCGCGGAAGGCTCTGCCACAAAAATGGGCTGGAACCTGCGCTCTAATGCCGAGTCTTTTTCAATATATTTTTGGTATTCTTTTAACGTGGTAGCCCCAATAGCCCGAAGCTCGCCCCTTGCCAAAGCAGGTTTTAACAAGTTGGAAGCGTCTATGGCTCCCTCGGCCGCTCCCGCCCCCACTAACGTATGCAGCTCGTCTATAAACATTACATACTTGCCGCCCGCGCGGTGCAATTCTTTTAACAGGGCTTTAATGCGGTCTTCAAACTCCCCGCGGTATTTGGTGCCCGCAACCAAAGCGCCCAAATCCAACGCGATAATTTCTTTTTCCTGCAGGCTTTCCGGCACGTCCGCTTTTACGATTTTTTGCGCCAACCCTTCCACCACCGCGGTTTTTCCAACGCCGGCTTCCCCGATTAACACGGGATTGTTTTTTGTCCTGCGGGAAAGCACCTGCATTAACCTTCGGATTTCGTTTTCCCGGCCAATAACAGGATCCAGCTTGCCTTGCTGGGCCAGGCGGGTTAAGTTGCGGGCGTATTTTTCAACAACCTGGTATTTGGATTCCGGGGCCGGGTCGGTAATTCTTGCTCCTCCCCGAATTTGGGCTAGAATTTTTAGCGCCGTTTCGTAATCCATTTTTCCAAATTCCAACGTAGCCGCGTCTCCTCCCCCTTCCGTGGGAAACAAAGTGGTCCGTTCCAGCACCTCTTTTGCTTTCGAATCTGTATCGAGCAAACCGAGAAATAAGTGTTCTACTGAAATATACTCGTCGCCCATTTTGCCCGATTCCTGGCGCGCCCGCTCTAACACTTTGCCCAAATCCTGGGTAAGGTAAAACTGGCCAAAGGGTGCGGGAGAACCTGAAACAGGCAGACGGTCCAGGGCTATGTGCACTTTTCGCTTAAGCCCGTCGATATCCGCGCCAATTTTTTGCAGCAACGTTAAAATAACGCTGTCTTCTTGCGAAATAAGCGAGTAAAGCAAATGCAGGGCGTCAACCTGCTGCTGACCCCGTTCCTGGGCTATATTTTGCGCCTGTAAAATTGCCTCTTGGGCTTTATGGGTAAAATTACCGGGAGTACTATTCATACCTTAATATAAACACAATTTTAGTGCTTTTGTCAAACCCCGCAAACCTGTTACTCCGCGCGCTCTCCCAACGTTACCTGCATCTTCAGTTCCTGTCCGCTTCTGTGTACGGTAATTTCTATGGTGTCTTCGGGCTTGTACTTTTGCAATTCTTTTGCCAGCGAGTTTTCCGTGGTTATTTTTTTGCCGTTTATGTGTGTAATTACGTCGCCGTCCTGCAGCCCCGCTTTTTCTGCCGCTGAATCTGGCACAATAGGGGAACTTTCGTCGCCGCTTGAGCTTGAGATAAAAGCTCCATGGTCTGGGGACAAATTATTCTCTTGTTGAATTTGTTTGGTAACCAACACATAATGCACGCCCAAAAACGGGTATACAATAGTGCCTCCGGTCTGCACCTGTTCTACGTCTCTTTTCACAATGTTTACGGGAATAGCGAATCCAATGCTTTGGGCATCCAGCACCGTTGCCGTGTTTACCCCAATAACCTCGCCTGCCAGGTTCAGCAACGGCCCGCCGGAATTTCCCCGATTAATGGCGGCGTCCGTTTGAATAACATCCTCAATAGTTTCCACGAATTCGCCCCCGTCTGAAGCGGTAATGGTTCTTCCCAAGCCCGATATAACGCCGGTGGAAACCGTATTGCGAAATTCCCCCAAAGAGTTTCCGATAGCAACTACGGTTTGGCCAATTTGCAAAACGTCAGAACTGCCCAGTCGCACAAATGGGAACGACTCGCCCTGCTCTGGTTGAATTTGCAATACCGCGAGGTCCTGCGCCGGATCCCGAGCCAGCACTTTGGCTTCGTACGACTTGCCTTCTTTGGTAAATACCGTGTAGGCGACATCGTCGTCCAATACCACGTGCTTGTTGGTTACCGCCAACCCGTCTGCCGACACAAAAAACCCGGAGCCCTGCCCCACTTCGCGCTGTTCTACACCCCGCTGCTGGACTTCCGGAATTTGAAGAGGAGAAGGCCCACCAAAAAACTCTTCAAAAGGGTCGCGAAATACCCGTTCAAACACGGGCACGTCTTTCGTAAGCACAATGCTTACTACCGCCGGGGAAACCTGCTGTACCGCCTGAATAATTTTTTCTTCCTGCGTGCTCTGGGGAATATATTCGCCCGAAGCTTGTTGTTCGGCCGTTATTCGCTGGGCCGCGGGAAGCGCCGAGCGCAACTGCTCTATTTCCTGGTTCAGCTTCCAATACACTCCCCCGCCGGCAACCGCACCAGCAACAAAACCAAAAATTGCCGATACCACAACAACCCTCGCAAAAGAAAACTTTGTTTTTGGCTCTTTTACAGAGTCTTGGGAAAGTTCGGGAAAATCCATATATATGCTTGTATTATATCTTATTTTTTTGGAGCTGCGCAACACTTTCAAAAAGCGCCTGCACGGCCTGTTGCATTTCTTTTGGCGTAGTGTCTTTCCCTAGGGTAAAACGCGCCGCGGAACCTGCTTCCGCTTCGCTTAGCCCTAAGGCTCCCAATACATGCGAAGGCTCCTGTGTTTTTTCAGAGCATGCCGAACCCACGGAAGCGGCAACGCCTTTTTGGTCAAGCAGCATAACCAGATCGCGCGCCTGCACGCCCGCAAACCGCACATGCACGTTATTGGGCAGTCTTTTTTCTAAAGATCCCGTAACCTGGCTGCCCGAAATTTTTTGCAAAACTTCTTTGATAAATTCGTCTCGAAGTTGTTGCATGTTTTGAATTTTGGATTTTGAGCTTTGGATTTCTTGTATGGCCTGCCCCATGCCCACAATGGCTGCCACGTTTTCGGTTCCAGAACGCATGCCCAGTTCCTGGCCTCCGCCTTCCAGCAAGGCGCCTATCGGAGTTTTTGACTTTATATACAGCACTCCCACCCCTTTTGGCCCGTATATTTTATGGCCGCTTAAGGTAAGCAAGTCGCACCCGAGTTTTTCCACGTTGCAGTCAAGATAGTTGGCAGCCTGGACCGCGTCTATATGAAAAACGGGATATGAACCCTTGTTGTTACGCCGTATCTCCTGGATTATTTGGCCAATTTCAGCGACCGGCTGTATGGCGCCAATTTCGCTGTTCGCGTACATTACAGACACAAACACCGTACTTTCTTTGATTGCCGTCTGCACGTCTTTTGCCAGTACAACCCCGTCTTTCTGCGGCGCAACGTACGTAACTTCCGCGATCCCCCGCCTTTCCAGGGTTTTACACGGCTCCAGCACAGACTCATGCTCAATCGCCGTCGTCACAATATGAGGTTTTGCCCCGTGATGAACACGGGGCACCCTGTCGAATAACAGGGTGGATTTTATCACACCTTGAATCGTAAGGTTATTCGCTTCCGTGGCTCCGCTGGTAAATATGACCTCATCTGCTTTGCAACCCAAAAACGCGGCCACCTGTTCTCGAGCGCCCTCGACAGCCGCCCTTGCCTTTTGCCCAAACGTATGCGCGGAAGACGCGTTCCCGTATTCCTCTTTCAAATACGGCATCATTGCCTCCAGTACCTTTTTGTCCATGGGCGTTGAAGCCGCATAGTCCAAATAAATTCGTTTTTTCATAATCGTATTCGTACAAGGTTAATAAGCTCCTGTTCGATTTTATATACACCATGCCGAGAAAAAACCAAAATAACGCAGTTGTCCTCATCCACCATTTCAAAAACGACTCTGTATCCCTTTGATTTTCCAACATTTTCGCCAAGAGGTACAACTCGTGCTTTGAAAATTTTTCTTGCGCCAAATCCAGGAAACGCATCGATCGCAGGAGTCTCATGCAGTCCCTTTAAACAAAAAAAGCGCTCCCACGCCTCAAGTGATTCTTGGGGCGCTGCAGAACGCCTTAACGCACGAAAATCCTTCTCGATATCGGGATGCCGAGAAATTTCCATACTGCGCTAGAGCCGATCCATCTCGGCATACTTATTGCGGTAATACGCAAGGTTGTAGTCAATAATATCGTCTGGTTTTGTTGCAACCCAGGGAGCTTCCCCATGGCTTGCATTCTTCATTTCTGTACCGGTAAATTTTTCCCACTTATCAGCAATTTCTTCCATCATCAAAATTTCCTCTCTTGTAAAAAGGCTTGGGTCAAATTCTACAAGTGGCTCAATATGCTGTTGATCATTGTATCCCTTTGGCATTTTGCGATTTACAATCTTTATTTCTGTGCCTCGCATTTGTTTCAATATCTTCTCTGCCATACGCGGCACTGGACCACGTTCAAAACGAAGGTATTCATCCCCTGTTACCGAACGGCCGTACTTCTCAAAAAAGTCAAAATCCAAATAGTACAGAAGCTTCATCATTTTTAACTTTCCCAAGGTGCCGTTGCGAGTTTTATTCGCAAAGAAAAGCACGGCATTTTTGTACTTTTTTTCGTTAATTTTCGCCTTCCTGACCATAGATATACAATACAACAAATGTCAGGAATCCACAAATAGAAAGAGTATGCCGCTTGAAACGCCGATCGGCTTCACAAGCGACATGCCCTCTTTTGACAGAAATTTCACGATCGTGAAAAAAAACGTACAAAAGATGATGGAAAAAAGTATAACAAAAGAATGCTAAAAAATACACCTCTAAGGAATTACGCCAAACTGGAACTCAGAATTTGGATAGTCTGTATTGCTTCTTGAAAAAATCTTGATTACGTCTTGAGTCTCTAGATTATACGCATAAAGTATAGTTTCACCGCTCTTTTCTCCTTGTCTTTCCTCTGGAACACCGCTCAAAAGCTCGTTTAAATTTTCTCCGAAGAAATAGGAGTTCTCTACAACGATTACATTTTCTTGCGGATGGTAAAATACAAGATTACTTCCAAGAAAATTTGCGCTCCCCTTGACCACCGCGGCATCTTCTGTAATAAAGTGGTCTGAATGCTGATAGATTCCTGTAGATTGACGACTCCCAATATCAAATACACTTAGCAGCGCTTCGTCGGCCGCATAGACTAATTTATTTAATTGAGCAGAATACACTACCCGGGAACCGCCTAGGTCCACGTCGCCTATTTTTAAGGACGTTACACTCTTTGACTCCAGGTCAACCATAAATAAAAAGCCTGCTTGTGTCTTCAATTCTGTTCCAAAAAGAAGAATACTCTTATCATCTTTGTCCCAACCTAATAATTGATTCAACCAACTGATAGAGAATTCGTCAGAAAGCAGCGCTAACGAGGAATCATTGAACACAGTCTCGTCCCCACTCTCTATATCCACAACCGAAAGTATGCTGGAATCGCCATCTCTCATAATACAAGCTATCTTTGTATTTTTATGACTCCAAGAGCAATGGTGATCGCTGTAAAAGCCTGGATGGTTTCCCAACAAGGTTCTTTTTTCCCCTGTCTGCGAATTTATGAGTAAATATCCTTCCCCCCCCTCAAATGCCAAATACTTTCTATCTCTACTTACAGAAGGCAATCCTAATTCTAATCTTGCAAGCCCGTATTCGTTATCAAAAGCGCTGGCCGAAACTTCTTTTTCACCGCTTCCATTCAGGGGAACGCTATAAATAGATGAGGTTCCTCTGCCTTCATTGTACGCATATGTTTCAAGAAGAACCAAGATACTTCTCTCCGAATCTGTCGAATCAGAAGATGTTGTTTCAGTCGTGGCAGGCTGTGGAAAAGAATCGTCCTGCCTTATCAACACTACATAACTGAAAGCCCCAATACCGATAACAATGAATAGCGCAGCTAAAATGAAAAAATACTTTCTTTTAAAAGAGGGCTGCGGAGTTTGTAAATCACTTTGCTCAAGATCATCCATTCATTTATTATATTACGCGCCATTATTATTGCAACCCGAACATCTATGTCGCAAAAAAAAGATGTTGTGCACAACTAGCGGAAAAGTTGTACATACGTACAACTTTTCCGCTTTTCTTCTGCAGACTCATATCTTACAAAATACGTATATACGTAAAACGTAAGACATGACTACTGCACTGTTTAAAGCCCGGCTTTAAACAGTTTTTGTGCTTCTTGCCAAAAAGTGGGGTCGGCTGCTTTTTCTTTTCGCCAATACCACCACTCCGCTCCCCAAAGATAGTGCTCGGCAATGCCCGACTCTCTGGCGAATATAATGTTTTCCCGGAACTGCGCCAAGTCAAACGCGGCATCTTGTTCTTCTATGGTCGTGTCGTATAAGAGCTTTCCCGGACCCCAGGGTTCTGCCTGCAATTCTCCGCCCATTACTTCTTTTCCAAATACGCTCCGCACCACCTGCGCTTTTCTTCCATAAAACGTGGGCGGCAAAGGATAGGTAAAGTATCTGTTAAATTCATGGAACCAAACCTTGCGGTACATAGTAGCCGAAACCATGTCCCCTGCCCTGGCTGCCCGTATCCAAAAGGAAAGTTCCCCGGTATCGGAAACAACTACAGGCCGAGTTGGATCAAGCTGCTTTACTTGCGCGATTTCTTTTTTAAAAAAGTCAGAGTCTTTCCAGGGACAATGCCCAAACATAAAAAGGGGCTCGTTTTCCACCTGCCATTTGGTAACCACGCGCGAATCTTTATACCGAAGCACAACGGCCTCAAGCAGCTGGAGAATTTCCTGCTGTTGTTCTTCTTTGGAAAGTTCTTTTGCCCATTCTGGCACATGGCACTCCGGCCATCGCAGGGTTTTCATTCCCACGACCAGCAAAACTTCCGCGTTTCGTTTATGTGCTTCCTCAACTTGCCAGTCCGTGTCGTCAAAAGAAAACGCGCCGCGTTCGGCCTCTATTTCATTCCAGTCAACAGATAGCTTTACATGCTTTACTTGCATCTCATCCAAAAGGGCGGTGTACACCGCCTTCCAGTCGAGTCCCAGATTCTTTGCGTGCTTTTCAGAAAACCCCACGCCCCAAATAACGTTCTCTGCCGGCTGTACCCTGCCCGCGAACAAAAACAACACGGCGCTTCCCAAAACAATGGCAACAAGTAAAAAAATACCTTTGAGAACTTTTTGTATCATAGTGCCAAAAGCGCGAGGCCCACGCCGATAAAACTAATAGCCACCAGCTTTTGCGTAATACTTTTCGCGTCAAGGCGTTCTTGCACTATGCGGGGAAACACCGGCGAAAGAAATGTGGTCATACCAAGCACAAACACATACTTTATACCTTCTAACGCGTTTACAAAAGCAATAAGAGCAAAAGGGGCCAGTGCCACCGCCCAATTTTGCAGTACAAATCCGGCTGCCCCAAACCCCTGGTTTCCCACAAACAGCAAAAACACTGCCGGCGACAAGGCTTTTTTCGCCTCTCCTCTTTTGCCAAAGGCGTCTGCCAGCGCGTTTCGCAATTCTCCGGAAACAAGCCACAGGAAAAGCGCGGCAAAAACGCCCCCTATGGCTATCCACAGCAAACCAGACAGGAACGGTTGCGCTTCGTACACAAACTTGGAAGAAACCACGAACAAAGAAAACAAAAAAGCGGCTGCAAAAGCAAACACAAGGCTGTGGACAGTAACAAGCGCGTCCCGTTCCACGCTTACCAAAATACTTCCCCCAACCAAAAGCAGAAAAGAAAGAATGCCGATTCCTTCAAACTCGCTCCGCCCAAGAATGCTGGTACTTACAATGGTAAGAATGGGTAAAAACCCGCCAATGGCAGGAATAACCCGGGACGCTTCAAACTTTTTTAGCGCGATAAATAAGGCTAAAATGGCAAAAACCTGTAAAAACCCGGCCGCCACACCCAGGGCGATTATTGGTTTTTCGGGAAACTGTAAAAATCCAAACGGGACCAGCACGAGCGCCGCGGCCCCAAACAACCCTATGGCAAACGCGTACAGCTTGGGGTTGGGAAGCGGGCCTGCCAGCAGATATTTATCGATAACCACGACAAGCGCCAAAAGAAAATACGCAATAACGGCAACAACTATCCACATACAAGTTTTTTAATGTTCTCTGCGCCGTTCTTGGGGATTTCCACGAATCCCTGCATCGCGGCTTCCGCGAATGTACCGTCTTCCAGCAAATCGGGGAGCCACTGATCGGTATATTGGGGATCCAATTGGTCAATACCGGCTCCAATATCAAGCAGCCACTTGCGGTTAAATTTTTCCTGGGAACCAATGGGTGCAGAAAGAAGTAATGGAATGCCAAGTCCGGCGTAAAACACCATTTCTGAAGGCTTAGTCCACAAAATATCGGTTTCTGTTAAAATTTTGTTAAACTGTAAAAAATATTTCTGTTTCGTGGGAGCCACATGAATATGCAAACTTTTGTCTAACGCAAAAGAAAGTCCAAGCTCTTTTGCCGCTTGCCGCAGCTTGGTTCCAAGCCCCGCGTGTATGCCCGCTATAAAATGCAGTTGAATCGTCCCGTCCGCAAGCAAAGGCTTTGCGCTTTGCATAATGTTTTCGGCCACTTCACCCTGCGCCCCGGCCCCGCCAATAGCAAACGTAACGTGTACCTGATACTTGCCCTTTTTGCGTTCCGGGACCCTGCCCACATACCGCTGCACGGTTTTTTTGTATTGCTCAACATATCTTCTGTTGGGATCAAGCACGGCTAAACGCCGTATCAAATCTTTTTTTGCTTTGGCTGCTTTATTTTTCGTAAACTCCCGGGGCAGCGGGAACCCGGTAACCACAATATTTTTTTGCTTTACGCCATAACGCCCTAAACGTTCTGCGGCTCTCTGAGTAGGGGCGCAATATGTAATAGTGCTTTCTTTGGGATAAAGGGGCGCCCAGGTGCGCGAAATGTCAGTATCGGTAACCACCAGGTATATGGGCCCTTTGTATTTCCAAAAGTCCGCCATAAACGCGGGAGTAAAAAACGTGGTTACAAACGGCAAGGAGTTTTTATTTAACTTTTCAATAAAATGTTTGCCCCAGTCTCGTTTTACAAACAAGTTATACATTTGCCGTAAAGAAAAACTTGGGGAGTCTATGCGTTCATGCGCTGGGTAAAACGACTGAATTTCCTGGAACTTGTCGAACACGGAAAACACAAAATCCCCTAACACGGGAAATCCTTTAAAACGGGACACAATTTCATAAAACCGCCTGGACTCTTGCCAAATGGTTTTGTCGCTTTGCGGAATTCCGGCGTATTCGTTTGCCGTAATAATTTCTCCGCCTTGCGCAATATCCAAAAGAGGAAGCGCCGCCCGCTGATGCCCGTATCCCATATCCACCGCCACAACATACGCTTTTTTGCTTTTCCTGCCAACCATGTTT
>DASWIZ010000046.1:0-6577 GCA_036397395.1 Minisyncoccota bacterium | reverse complement strand
AAAGAAGGGTCTTGAATGGATGTTAACGCAACCGTCGCTACCGAGTTTGTTTCCTCGTGGTACGCGGCAAAATCCGCAAGGTCAATATCGGTTACTACGTCTCCATACAACACAAAAAATGAATCCTCTCCAAAAAACTTTTTTGCTATGCTTGTAATATACGCGGTTCCCGCGCGTTCTGAAGCTTGCCATTGGTACAGAATACGCAACCCATACTTTGAGCCCTCCCCCACAAGTTTTTGCACATTTTTTTCGTTTTGATGCAGCCAAAGCAGCACTTCTTTTACCCCGCGCTTTTGCAACAGCTCAAGCTGGCGCTCAATAATGGGCCGACCTTCAAACAACGTACTTAAAGAAAAGTCTTTGTACCCGCCCACAAGCAGCGCTTTTTCCACTTTGGCGCCCAGGGCTTTATCTAAAAAATACTCAATGGCGTGCGACCGGTTTCGAATGGTTTCCCCGTCTATGGCGCGGTCCAGCCTGTGTAACAAATCGTCTTTTATGGTTATGGCAATTTTGCTTCTTGGCATAAAAGTATCATACTATATCATACCTTTTTATGTCAAGAGCCTCTCTCCCCAAAAAAAATAAGGCAAAACAAAAGGAGGGTACCATATGGCACCCTCCCACCTTGAACTATTTTGGCTTCTTACCCACAATGGGTGGATTTCTCTTATTGATTCAGAAATCCATTTTCGAAAGAGTATATACCCGGCGCGACCACGCCGGAACTCTTACGACTTTTTTATACCATTGCACAAGGCAGTGTCAAACTGTGAATAACTTTTTTGCGTTCTCGGTAGTTTGTTTTGCCACCTCTTCAAAGCTCACCTTTTTTATCCTGGCAATCTCTTCTGCCACATATTGCAAAAACAGGGGTTCGTTACGCTCTTTTGGTGTTTTTGGAGGAGTTAAATACGGAGAATCTGTTTCTAACACAATTCGTTCTAACGGGATAGAAGTTATTAGTTCCCTTGGATTTGGCAAAGCTGGCACGTTTTTTAGAATTAAGCCGTTAAACCCAAGATACAAGCCCAAATCCATAAACTTTTGCGCCTGCTCTGCCGTACCGGTGTAGCTGTGCACTACTCCCTTGATTCCTGAAGCATGAAACGTAAAGCGAGAAGCGAGAAACTCGAGCAGATCCTCGTGCGCTACGCGGCAGTGCAGAATAACCGGCAGGCCCAACTCGTCTGCCAAATCCATTTGCGCCTGCAAAGCTGCTTTTTGTTTTTGCATTATTTCCTCCCGCCTTGCTTTACTTTTGGGAAAATAATAATAGTCCAGCCCTATCTCCCCTATCGCCACTGTCTTTTTACTCTGACCCAGTTTTTTATACGCCTCATAATCAAATTCTTCTGCTCTTGTTTCAAACTCCTCCCATGATTGTTTATCTCTTCGAGCCTGAGCCTCAGAGCCGAAGGCCCGAGCGAAGTCGAGGGAAGATTGCACCTCCAGCACATCCACTTTCCGTTGCTCGCCAATATGAATCGGGTGCAGGCCAACGGCAGCGTACACGCCCTGTTCGTAACGCTCCGCAATCTCCACCGCGCGCTTTGAGGTGGAATACTGCGACCCTGGCATAATAACCTGCATACCGGCCTCCAGCGTGCGTTTGAGCACTTCCTCGCCGTCGTCCTTAAACGCGTTGAAATTTATATGCGCGTGCGTGTCTATTAACATAGTCTCATTCTAATGTAGTTAGCCAAAAAGAAAAGAGCCCAGCTATTGCCAGGCCCTTCATTGTATGTTGTGCGGATGAAACCATTACCGGGGTCGAACTCTTTCGCGAAGCCCTTGTAGTTGGTCTGTTAGGAACCGCCTTTTCTCCAGGGAGAGATTGGGTTTTCGAAGTTCGAGCTGAATTTTTCCTATGTGGTCATAGTCTTGCGCGTGGTTTTCTTCAAATGAGTTTACCCCAATATCGCCAATATCCATGGTTTCCCCTTTTTAAGGTACAAATTCTGCCTCGAATGTATTTCGAACGCAGTGAGCGAAATTCTGGCAAATGCCGCTCACTAGGCTCAAACAAAAGCGGCCTCCCTTTGGGGGGGGCCGCCGTAGTTTTACGTTTGCAAAAGTTTATGCGTGTTTCAAAAAGGCCTCCCGCGCTTGAGGGATAATAATCTCAATAATGCTAATAATGCCTTTCTGATAACTCATTGTGGGTATTCTATAAAAATAAAAAGGGGCTGTCAAGTCCCTTGATGGGAGACAGCCCCAAAAGAACTACTTGGAAAGCGCGAAAGGCTTATCTATAAGCCCATGCTCGTGCAATCTTTTGCAAAAGCCGCTCCATCGCCGCCAAAGTCAATGTTGGTTTAGGGATGGCGCCCTTTTCCCCTAGGTTCTTGGGTTTTTGTCTTTCGTTAGCCATTTCGGCCTCCTCTAAATTTTGGCACATCGTGCCTATTTGGTTACCTAAATTGTTTAAGAGCACTAGGGAACGGCTAGCAATTACTCACTAGTCGGCCCCCATAATACCCTTAAGCTAAACAAACACTCCTCGGGGCGGCCGAGGAGTGTTTGCGTTTTAAAGTCGAGTTTAGATCTATGCCCTAACCCAACGCAAACCGCTCCTCTTGCCCAAGAGAAGCAACAACAAACCCAACAAAAGGTTTAATTGCGTTGTGAAATGGTTCTTCATAGTTCGCTTTAATTTATATCACCCCCAAGAAATCGTGTCAATAGTTACGCAAAATAATAGGGCATGGGCTCCACAGCGTAAACGCTGTTTCTATCCGCGCCCTTCGTTAAGCTAGGAGTCTAGCGTCTCGCAAAAAAACGCCCGGATTATGCCGGAGATCGCAGAAATCCCCGCCGAGATTGAGTTATGAATAGCCTCAATAAGCAGAGGGATATTTTGATCCTTAAAAAAACTCTTTAAGTCTGGGAAATAAGCATTTACTCTTTTGCCAACAGCCAATCTTTGAATTCTTCGAGTGATACTTCAAGCATATTCTTGTAAAGATTCTAGATCGGCGAGTTTTTCTTCTATCGATACTGCCCAGTTTTTCAACGCTGCATCTGCAAGAATATTGGTAGTATCAAATACATTCACGGGTGTATCATCTTGAATCAGTACAAGTGGTAGCTCGGTACATCCCAAAATAACTCCGTTTGCTCCTTGCTCTACGAAATGCTCAACGATTCGTTTCAAAACCTCTTTGTCGCTCTGCTTCTGTGTACCACTCATAACATTTGAAATTATCTCTTCCGTCTGTCTCAATTGCTCGCCATTCATGGGAACCATCTGAATGTTTCTCTTTTCGAGAACTTTTTTGTAAAGTCCCCATTCATATGTACTAATGCTACTCAAAACACCTACCTTATCACAGCCGAAATTCTTTACTTCCTTTGCGGTTTCCTCAAGAATATTAATAATGGGAATCGAAATGGCATTCTGCATCTCTGGATAAAATAGGTGTGCTGTATTGCACGCAATTATTATAAAATCACTACCCCACTTTTCTAGTTTTTGGACACCCTCAACGAGCTGGTTGCGCACCATTCTTGTATTCGAATCATCTACACCGCTTGACTCTAAACCTACCAGAGGAAGGTTATAAAGAATTATCTCTGGAAACTGATGGTCCTCTTTTGCCCCATATTTTTTCTGGGCGCTCTTTATGATTTGATCATAAAGATGGGCACTCGCAGCGGAACCCATTCCTCCTAGAATCCCGATAGTTTTTTTCTTAAAGATTGTTTCGTTTTCCATACTTGTTAATCTAAATATAAAGGCCTCCCTGTTGGGAGACCTCGCAAGATTTCAAATTAATGTTAGCTTAAATCCTTTGCTTTGCGAAAACTCCCAACCTGTTGGGGATAATAAACAAGACAACCAACATCCAATAGATGTTGGTTAGGAGTGAATAATTTTTGTTTCCTGATCCACTTTCCATAAAAGCTACTTCCTATCTTCAAGAAGTCTATCAAACCCACAAACCCCTGTCAAGGGCAAAATAAATGGGCGCTTGCTCTCGCTTACGCCCTTTATTTTCTGTTGCCGGTTATGGCTAAAGTTCGAATAAGGTTTCAAACCATCGGACGCCACTGATGCCGGCCAGCTCCCTAAGAAAGTTAGCTAGCTGCACAACGGTGCCTTGAACAGTGCCCTTAATGTTGTAAACAATGCCTCTGACTTCGTGGCGCCAAGACCCGGTTTCAAGCGACTCAACCAAACCGTTGCCGGACGCTTTGATCGCCAGCAAGATTTGCGAGATGTCTTCCCCCTGAGCTTCTACCCGAAGATATGCCGTAGTCATCTTAAATCCTCCCCACTTCAGATATCAGAATTTTATTCGGATTCGGTACCGTTGTCAACACAGAAAGAACTGGTTCCATTCCGTTTTGCCCGTAAATGGTTCAACACATCGCGGTCGTTCGGCGGATCTAGCACCTCGGGTATTTTGAGTTCAGCTCTTGCTTTTGCGATCTCGTCTGCAGAAAACCCTTCTTCCAACAATGCCTCGGTGTACTCATCTCCTAGCTTTACTTCCTTTCGAGAAACCATCACATCCTCCCGTTTATTTTATGTGGCCATCGTGATACCTTGTAACTTCCCCTCCTTTTTACACTCCATTTTGCCAGCGCGGATATGATCCTAAAATCGTTAAAGTCGTGGTGTGGCCCGCCAAAACAATCAGCTCCAAAGCGAGTTCGATAATCCTGTCCCGACGATGCCCGTCTACATCAACCAAAAAGATGTACTTCCCTAGCTCTGTCTGCATGGGACGAGTTTCTATACTCCTTTTGTTGATATTGGCCAGTGCCAAGATTTGTGAGACGCTATCAAAGGTGCCCGGCTTTTCATCTTCCGGAACTGTAAACCAAAGAGAAGTTTTGTCCATACCCGTAGGGGCACACTCTTCCCTCCCAACCACCAAGAACCGCGTGTCGTTGACCCGCGAATCTTGAATAGCTTTCTCAAGAAGCGAAATATCGGGATAGAATTCTCCTGCCCAAGGTGGAGCTATAGCAACTCCACATATGTCTTCCTGAAGTTTTGCAACTCCACTAACAGTAGAATCCGCAGGAATAAGCTCGGCTTCTGGAAAGCGTATGCTAATAAACTCTCTGCACTGCGAGAGCGCTTGTTGGTGAGAATACACGCGTTTAACCTCTCTGTCGTTGTTGTGCCCATACAGACATTGTTCAATAGGTAAAACTACTTCCCCACACAGGATTAGATCGCCTGGCGAGTAAACAACTCTACCTTTTTCAAGACTCATGTTAATGCCCACAGGATTCCTTAAAAAAGGATCAACCGTATCTACCACTGTGCCACCTAAACTGTTTTCTCTTGCCACATAGCCGAGGTCTGCCTTTCCCCTTATAACCGACCGCATAACTTCGGCATGCGATGCACAGGGAAGAAGTGTCGCCCCTAGATTGTTTTGACTAGCTACGCGCCAGCCAAACGTTCCTACCGGACCAAGAAACGCGATGCGCTTAACCATTTTTACCTCCCTTGTTCAACCTCGCTAAAGATACTTCTCCAAGATAGCGGTTTGGCGGATCCGCTCCCTGTTCGCGTCCCAGAATGACAGCTTTCTGGTCCCCTACGACAACTCGAGTAATCTTACCTATAAACCGCTTCCCCAGAAGCTCGTACTCGACTGTTTCTTCAGTCCTCCAGATCTCATCTGCTTCTTGTATTGAAAGGCCCATCTACAATCTCCTTATGCTTTTTTGTTGTATTAAGTTGTTCTGGTGCTGTTCTGCGCCTGTGTAGGGCAGACCGGAAAATTCTTCTCCGGCGAGGAATCTCTCTAAAAAAACCCTCGTCGAAGCGGAATTAAAACCGGCCTCTTTGCAAAGAGGCCGGTGGATGTTTTCAAGTAAAAGTTATGTATTCATGAAAAAGCTACGAGCTCTTTGCTGGCCGGTAAAAAAGAAGAAAAAGCTAAAATATTTAGCGGAGCTTATGAAATTCATGTTTACGAAAAGTCTAGCAAACCCAAGATATCCTGTCAACCCCAAAAAAGCTAGGGCGACCAATCGGCCGCCCTTCGGGTAAAGTTCACTCACCAATCCGGATCCCACAACATGTGGCACCCCCTTTCTACTCAAAGAACATGCTTTTTCTCTCTGTTCGGGAAGCCCGTACCACCACGCCATTGAGTTTCTCGTTCCTCTCATGAGTTGTCAGTCGTTCCGGAAAGGGGCATCCCCGAAGTTTCAACTCTGTGTCTTCAATGGTCCGTCTCCTGGCAGCATCAACCAAATACGTAATATCCTCACCCGTCTCCATATTGAGAATCTTGATCACTAGACACCCCCTCTTCATAGATAGATAAAATTTTGTAGTGCTGGTTATGCATGTTGCAAGCCTTGCAAGCAACACGCGCACCCCTCAACACAAAACATTCATGAATACATATTGTACTAGTACACGAATACTATGGCGGAAAAATTTCTCTTACTCCCTGACTTATTTCTTTTTTGCGGATAACCGTAATATCTGCCGGAAACCGCCTTTTGAGTCGCCCAACGCCCGCGATCCCCTTGTTACCGTGGCTACTCCGGTGTGCAGGTTTTTTGCCACGTCACGGTGCGACTTGCCTTGTGCCAA
>DASWIZ010000045.1:0-26909 GCA_036397395.1 Minisyncoccota bacterium | reverse complement strand
CAAGGTATCCTTCCACGGAACGGGGCAGGGAAGTAACCAGCCCATGGAAGAGTTTCAGGTTGCGAAAGTCAAACTCGATGGAGAACCTGCCCTTGTACAGCTCCTCTTGCCATTTGGTCATGAGTTTCTTCATGGTCTTGTAGGGTTTGATCAGAATCCAACGCCTTCCTTCAATGTACATATCTTGTTCTCATTGTTTCGATACGTATCCGGCATCAGCTACGATAATGCCGTTGATGTCCTCGTTTACCTTACGGAAGATGTCACGGTCGTTTGCGCCTGGGGCAGTGAATCTCACCGCCAGTACCTTGCCTTCGTAATCTCTGGTCATGGTCATTTTAAGGCCGTAGAACCAGCCTTTGGAGCTTCGCCCGAAGCCCGCGAACTGCCGCATGGTTTTGTGGGAGTCCGCGTTCTTCCTTAAGCATACGGGGATATCCGTGGCGTCGGTGCACTTGACGGGATGGGCATGCTTCTTTCCCAATCTCATGATGACGAACAGAAGTTTCAATGATGCCAGTCCCGCTTTGTTCATGGACACGACCAGGGTTTTGTAGGAGCATTTGAGGACGTTCTCAAAGTCCTCGTATACTGACTTTTTGGTTGCTCTGGCGCTGCGATGTTGATACAACGATAACGCGAGCGCATCAACGCGAGGTATCTTTTGGGGTCGACCTGTCTTTGGCGTTTCTCCAAAGACCTTGAATGTTTGACATAGATGTGTGACAATGGACTTGAGTTTTGAGTAGATTGCTGGAATCATATTGATTCTGGTTTAAACAAACAGCGCCCGTTCCGGGCGCTGTTTGTATTGTACCAAGTTTCCGTGTCAAAAAGGAGTTTCGTAATTTACAGCTCTTAAGGGGCGGCGTTTTTATGGTGTTTTCCATCCAGAACTAAACGAGTATTGGGCATGCACAAAACTAGAGGAAGGCGACAACCTCCAGGAACTTGGACTCAGCAAGGGTATTATTAAGGGTGGGTTATACGCCTATGAGAAACTCTTGGGTCCATACAAAGAGATTGTTCAAAAGATTGCGCCAACACTTGATTTAATGGCAAAGCAATACGCCGAAGACCTGAATAGACAGCGCATCGAGTATTACCGCGGGCATGAGGAGTTTATTCTTTACCTGTCAATTCTCTCGTAGGAGTTTCTCGAATCCTGATTCTAACGTTCTCCACAATCCGGCTTCATAGTTATATGCAAAATTTTTTTCAGGCGGTTTTGCATAGCAATCGCGCAGTCTTTGTTTTGTTTGAAAAGGAGATGTGATATACTTACGCAATGAACGCGCGGGAATTTATTTTAAAATTCCATTTGGGAGAAGAGTGTAAAAAATACGGAACTCCGTTGTGGCAGTGCCCCCAGTTTTTATTCGTTATTATGGGGCTGCTCATTATTATATCGGTTATTTTCTCTTTTGTGCTGGGGGAGCGATATATCCGCGACCCGCAAATTACCCTTATTTTTATTCTTGCCTTAACCGGCGTCCTTCTTTCCATTGCCTTTACCATTACCCGGAGTTTTGAGCAGTTGGCGGAAGCAAACCGCATGAAAACCGAGTTTATCAGCATTGTGTCCCACCAACTTCGTTCTCCGCTTACGAACTTAAAATGGGGGCTGGATTATTTAATGACCGAGGGCAAAATGCAACAGACAAAAGAGGAGGCGGGATATTTTCAAATTTTAAAAGAAAACGTGGGAAGAATGCATGAAATGATAAACGACCTGCTAACGGTTTCGCGGGCGGAACAAGGACGGCTTCCGTTCGAAGAACAAGAGTTTTCTTTGGAAGAGATAATAAAGGCGGTGTTGTTGGAATTTCATTCTTCCGCGGTAGCTTCAAACGTGGAGATAAAAATAGAAGCGGAAAAAGCGCCAAAGCTGTGGAGCGACCCGTCGCTGGTCAGGCACGTGCTTTCCAATCTTGTTGATAACGCCATCAGGTACGCGTGGCGCGGAATGGACGGGGAACGGGGCCGCAAAAAAGAAAGAAGCCGCATTGTTATTCGGTATTTTCAAACGGGAGCCAAAATACGGTGCGAGGTGGAGGATAATGGAGTGGGCATTCCCCAGCAGGACCAGCGGTTTATTTTTCGAAAGTTTTTCCGTTCAGGCAACGCGGTCAGGCATCAAACAGAGGGTTCCGGACTGGGATTGTATATTGTAAAGTCGCTTTTGGAACGAGCCGGCGGGCAAATCGGCTTTGAATCCGAAGAAAATAAAGGGTCGACGTTTTGGTTTACCTTACCAATAAAACCCAGTTAAGCTGGGCAAAGAAATGAAAAAAACATTGTTGTTTATTGAAGACGAATCTGTCATTCACAAAACACTTTCTGACGTGCTTGAGGGGGAAGAATACGACATAATTTCCGCTTTGGACGGGGAAATCGGGCTTCGCATGGCAAAAGAAAAACATCCGGATTTAATTCTGCTGGATTTAGTAATGCCGAAAATGAACGGATTTGAAGTGTTGGAAGCCTTGAAAAAAGAGGAAAGCACCAGGGATATTCCGGTAATTGTGTTAACAAACTTAGAGCAAATGGAAGATATCCAAAAAGCAATTGACCTGGGGGCTACCACGTATCTGGTGAAATCAAACTACAACCTAAACGAAGTCGTGGCCATTATTGAAAAAGCAACAAAGGGGAGCGCAGAGTATGCAAGTTGAAGTACAGCAACTTAGGGCTTTTCTTCTTGATGCGGGCTTAGTGGCAGAGAAAGAGTTACAAGCCGCGGAAACAAAGGCAAAAAAATCCAAAAAAAAGCTGGACGAGGTTTTGCTTGAAGAACGTTTATTGTCAGAAGAACAGTTGGCTAAAATGGAAGCCTATATTTTGGGTATTCCTTTCGTGGATTTGGTTAACGAAAAAATTGAACCGGAAATTTTAAAAATTATTCCAGAGCCCATTGCGCGTTCTCACAATATTGTGGCGTTTCGCAAAAAAGGAAATGAGCTGGAGGTGGCAATGATTGACCCAAGCGACCTGGCCACCACCGATTTTATTAAAAAAAAGGCAAATTTAAAAATTCTTCCGCGCTTGACCACCACCGAAAGCATTAAGCATGTATTGCAGCAGTATTCCAAAACTCTTCAGGCGGAGTTTGGGGATATTATTCAAAAGGACATAACGGGTATTCGGGCTATTCAAGAGCAACAGGAAGGAGAGCAAGGGGATGCTTCGCAAAAAGAACTGGAGAGAGTTGCAGAAGAACTGCCGGTTATCCGCATTGTGGATACGTTGTTAAAACACGCCATTTTGCAAAGAGCATCGGATATTCACATTGAGCCTACGGAAAAAGAAGTAGTGGTCAGGTATCGTATAGACGGCGTCTTGCGGGACGCCATGGTGCTGCCCAAGCAAGCGGCTTCCGGCATTGTGGCCCGCATTAAAGTGTTGGCGAGTTTAAAACTGGACGAGCACCGTTTGCCCCAGGACGGCCGTTTTAAAATTGAAACCGATGAATACAAATATTCCGCCCGCGTGTCCGTGCTGCCCGTGTTCGATGGAGAAAAAGTGGTAATGAGGCTGCTTTCCGAGGGCTCTGAAGCGTTAAGTTTAGATCAGCTGGGGTTTTACGGAAGCGCCTTAGAGCTTATGCAAAAAAACCTGAAGCGTCCGGTAGGCATGATGTTAGTCACCGGCCCTACCGGGTCCGGGAAAACCACCACACTGTACACGGCCATGGATTTGCTGAACACCCCGGAAATAAATATTTCCACGGTAGAGGATCCCATTGAGTATCGCATGCCGCGATTGAACCAAACGCAGATTAATTCCAAAGTCGGGTTAACTTTTGCTTCCGGGCTGCGCTCGTTGTTGCGCCAGGATCCCGACGTGCTCATGGTGGGAGAAATCCGGGACACGGAAACCATGCAGTTAGCCATTAACGCCGCCCTTACCGGGCACCTGGTTCTTTCCACGCTGCACACCACCAACGCCGCCGGAAGCATCCCCCGCCTTTTGGATATGGGGGCAGAACCTTTTTTAATTTCTTCCACGCTAAACGTTATTATCGCCCAGCGTTTGGTGCGGCGCCTTCACGAGGGGAAAGAGAAATACCAGCTTTCAGAAAAGCAAATCCGAGACCTGGGTTCTTACTGCAACGTAGAAAAAGTAGAACAAGTGCTGCGGGAAGAAAAAGTGTTACAGCCCAAAGAAACGCTGCGAGAAGCTGTTTTTTACAAGCCAAAGCCAAGCGCGGAATCCGCGGACGGATATAAGGGCCGCGTTGGAATTTACGAAGTCTTGCCGGTAACGGAAACCATAAAAGAACTTATCGTGCAGCGCGCGAGTTCAGACAAAATACAACAGCAGGCCGAGTCAGAAGGCATGACAACCATGGTGGAAGACGGGCTCGTCAAAGCCGCCCAAGGCTTAACCACCATAGAAGAAGTTTTGCGCGTCATTATGGAATAGTTAGAATAAAATCCGAAGCACGAAATCCTCTCCATGTTTCGGTTTACGGAGTAACCGTGATATAATTTCAGAATGCAGAAGCTCTACTGCTACGTGGATGAATCGGGTCAGGATACCGAAGGTTTGCTATTTGTCGTTGGCGTCTTGATAATGGAGGATGAACGAGATGCGATTGCTCGTGAGCTTGAAAGAATAGAGCTAGAGTCGAAAAAACGCAACAAGAAATGGCGGGGTGCGCCATATCAATATCGGCAAGCGTATATCGAGAAAATCCTACAGAGCTCCTTATTGCATAAGTCGCTGTTTTATGAAATTTTTTACGACAGTAAAAAATATATCAAACTTACTTCTTATGCTACTGCAAAAGCAATTTTGAAAAGGGCAGAAGAAAAATACCAGGCTTCGATCTTTGTAGACGGTTTTAACAAAAAAGAGCTAGAGAGATTCGAGCAAGGATTGCGAGAATTGCGTATTCACAAACGAAAGTTACAAGGCGTGAGACGAGAAGAAAATGATATATTTATTAGGCTTGCCGACGCTCTTTGCGGATTGGTTCGCGATGCGCAAGAGGATAATCCGTGGGCGAAGAACATATTGAAAAAACTACTTGAAAAGGATATTGTAACAGCCCTATAAAAACGCAAACGCCCCCGTGATAGGGGGTACAGCCTATCCTCCGACGTGACGTCGGAGGAAACCCGCCATAAGGTCGGTATTCAGCTGGGGCTTACATTGCGTATTCTCAGTATAGCAAACCCAATGTAATTGTCAATAGCAGCTCAATTTTTACATTACATGCTTCAAGACTTCAAACCCGAAATTAGGCTCTTTCTCGGTATAGTATTTGTAGCCGTAATTATTATCTCCAGCGGAGTTTTGGTTTGGGGAATTTCTCAACGAGAAGGTTTGAAGAAGGAGGTCGAAGAAAAGAGCAGAGAGGTTGAAGCAATAGAACAGCACGTGAAAGCGCTTGAGGAGCGCCACGTCAACACACAACAGGAGATTTCTTTCTTGAAGAAAGAGACTCGTGCGCAACAACAAATAGAGGAGGGGCTTCAGAATATTCTCGAGCGTTTAACTGGTTCGCAACAAAAAGAATATCAACTCCCACTTTTTAGGACAGAAGAGCGCTTCATCGAGATTATACGCCCCGGCGCTCAGGAGACCCTTTGTTTTGGTGAACCTTACACGATAGAATGGAATTGGAAAGGCATTGAAAAGGTGAGCATAAAAATGGAAAGCGGGACAGGAATATATACGATAAAAAATACGCACTCCTCCGAAGAAGGAAAGTACCAATGGCGGATAGGGGATGTTGATTTTGGATTTGTGCGGCCTGAAGCATGGTATAAAATCCGTATGTTCAGCTTTGACGAAGGAGTAGTTACCGCCGACACGAGCGATGATTTTCTTATCTCCTCTTGTAAAGGGTAGAACTCATGAGTAATACATTACTAAAAATAGGCGGGATATTTGCGCTTCTTGGAGCAGTAACCTCTCTTTTTCTTGGATGGGAAATTTACTCACTGAAGGACAAGATTGTGTCTCAACAAGAAATAGCTGTTGCGCTGTCTGTATCAAAGGAAGTTCTTGAACAAGAAGAGGAAAAACTCAATCAGAAAGCAGAAGAGCTTTCCCTTGAGAAAACGGTATTGCAAGAACGCGTTGATATTCTCGAGGATCGGGCGTATCAGGAAGCGAAAAGTCGATATCACCTTCTTTTTTTACCATCGCATCTTTCAAGCGGCGAGGCAACGGGAAAGAGCGTAAGGATCCTTCAGCCAAACGGGGGGGAGGCGCTTTGCGTGGGAACAAGTTATCCCATTCAATGGGAAAGCAAGGGCATTCAATCCGTATCAATCAATGCGACAAAAAGGTACAAGGATGGATCGACCGTAAGCATGGGCATCGCCGCCCACTTCCCAGCAAACATAAATGAAGAAGGGAGGGACGATTTGGGAGTTTACGTTTGGCATATAAAAGACGATATGCTTTCAAAATTTAGGGAGCCGTTTGGAGATGGATATGAAATTCACCTTGTTACGCTGGAAGGCGATAGTGTAGTAGAAGATAGAAGCGATGCATCATTTGCAATTCACAAATGTAGCTAATTTGAATAGTTGAAAATGGAGCAGGCAATCAAGAAAAACTGGAAATATATTGTCGTTTTCTTATTCTTGAGTATTGGAATAAGCGGAGCTGTCGGCTATTATTTTTTGACCCAAAAACCAGATGACCAAAAGGTAGAAAAAGTTGTTTATACCAAAGCTGCATGGGATGGAGATGTTGGAAGAGCGCGCAACCTAATGGTTGCTAACAAAGACGGAACAGGCAGAAAAATCTTGCTGGAAAAAATCTCGAATGAATATCTTGGCATATCTCATTTTATCCTTTTGATCCCGGAATGCAATGAGGCTGTTGTGGTTACGCAAGACAGAGTTTATCCCTATGACATAGATGTAGAAAAAATAGATACAGAAACAGGTCAGCGTACAAAGCTTGGAGCATATACAGAAGGAGGTATACACGGAATGAGTTTGCGGAATGCTATTCTTTCCCCAGATAAGAAAAAAATCGCACTTACGGTACGCAAACACTTACTAATTGTAGATATTACAAAAGAAAACCTTATTGAGCTTAAACCGTTTTATACCGAGACGCAATTACGCGAGAGCGAGGGAGATGCCATTGCGCCAGCGTTTTGGGACTCTCTGGGCAACATTTACTTAAAATCCTTTGAGACAAGCACGGGAGAAAATCGGATCAATGGCTTTATCAAAGTGAGTTCGCGGGGGAAAAGCGAGGAACTTACTGCAAAACAGAAAGCTTTTTTCCAGGTATCGCCATTTGAATCCCCGGCAGTTGACTTTCACTTCTATCCATCTTCGGATGGAAAGTTTGCCGCCTGGATCATGTCATCTGGAGAAGGTGCGCTCTCGCAGAAGATTTTAGTGTATTCCGTTGAGAAAAAATTGTGGTTTATTCGGCTGAAAAAAGACTCAATGCGGTTGCTGGAGAACGATGAAGCGATAAATTTTCAGAAAGAGAAGTTAATTCTTCCACCGTACAAAGTTGAGATTGAAGGAGGAAGCAAAGAAGACATTGCGGGCGCGCAGTTGTATATAGATAATGTATTAGTTGATTCGATCGGAGAAATTTCTGTGGGTTGGGGGTACGGAGAAGCTTTTGAGATTTTGGGCTTGGTGAGCGGAACGCCTATTACAGGGTGGGAAAAAGATTCACAAGAGAGAGCAAGGGATCAGCAAGAGGCTGAGTTTCAGGCTTTCAAAAAGATGTCTTTGTATCCAGAGTATTTACCAAGTGGTTGGATTAAGGAAGGTGAGCGAGGTCACGGGCTTGGGATTACGCTTGAATTCAGAAATGCAAAAAATGATTCCTTTTACATTTTTCAGGAAAAACAAGATGCGCAAATACCGCAAGAGTTTTACGTATTTCGAGATTATGTCTCCCATGACCTCAAAAATCGTATTGCTACACAAGAGAATGTTTCTATAGGCAGCGGGAGCGGACTATATATTACTGGGAATTACTTGGAACAGGTTTTGGCTTGGAGTGCTGAAGGTCTTGATATTGGCATATCGTGTTCCGGGAGCTGTAGTCTTGAGAAAGAAGAGTTGATAAAGATTGCAAATTCGATGAAGCCGTTTTTCAAAAAATGAGCTTCTTAACATAGCTTCCTCTATGGAATTCTCTCAACCTTTCAGTTTCGTGATATAATGAGAAAATCCGAAGCACGAAATCCGAAACCCCGAATACCAGAGCACAGCTCGGTACGGGGCAGGCAAATGCGAGAAATTCAAAATGCAAAACAGCATGATTCCTTATCAAAAAACCACCCCATATCCGAAGAAAACCCTCGCAAGAAAGGGGAAATCATGCATCGATTTTTAGGAATGACGAAGGATAAAGAACTGTTTTATGTCCAGGTTAAAGAAGATAACAGAAGCGGGAGAAAATATTTTATGTCGTGCTTCCCGCTTGAATAAACCAAAATCCACCGCCGAAAAGTGGAGTTTGGCTCCTGGCTTGCGCCGAAGAAGTGGAGTTAGGCCCCTGGCCGTGGATTCATCTATAGTATAGCAAGCAAAAAATAATTGTCAATAGTGCTGTACGTATAATGGGTGCTATAATGAGAAAATCCGAAGCACGAAATCCGAAACCAAAATGACTAAAAAATGATTGTTGACTACATAAAGTTTCTCCAAGATTGGTGTAGGCTAAAAGTTGGTTTGTTCAACAAAGAAAGCAAAGTAATTTTCAAACAGGGAGATATCTGGTGGTGCAGCCTCGGGATGAATCTTGGTGAAGAAATGTTTGGCAAGGGAGAGAAGTTCACGCGGCCCGTTCTGGTGTTTCGAAAATTCACCACCAATTCATTCCTTGGATTACCTTTAACGAAACAAGAAAAACAGGGAAGCTGGTATGTGAGAATTACCGTGCACGGCGAAAAGAACTGGATTATGTTAAACCAGGCAAGAGTTTTAGACAAAAAACGACTCACTAACAGAGTCGCCGCGCTAGATGCCAATGACTTTCGGAAAGTAAAAGAGAGATTTCTGGAATTTTATGATTCTGAAAAGTAGTCACCCCGCCCTTGCGGACGGGGATCAGTGGGGAAATCCCAAATTGTATATTTAGTATAGCAAACCCAATGGAATTGTCAAGAGTCAGTGCTATAATGAGGAAATCACAGTAAGTTTTCTTATTTGAATTTCAATATTGTTTCGGATTTCGATATTCGAATTTCGAATTTACACTTGTATGCCAAATTTTTCATACACCGCCATTGGGAAAACAGGAGAAAAGGTAAAAGGTTCTGAAGTCGCGGAAGACGAGCGCAAATTGGCCCGTTTGCTGCGGGAAAAGGGGCTTATTGTAACGACCATAAAAAGCGGTGAAGAAAAAAAGCGGTTTATTTCTTCTGTCTCTTTTTTCGAGGGCTTCAGAGGAGTTTCCTTAACCGACAAGCTGCTGTTTACGCGCAACCTGCAGGTTATGGTGGAAGCGGGCATTCCTTTGCCAAAATCGCTTGACGTGCTGGCGGCCCAAACAAAGAACAAACGCTTTAAGGCTACCATGATGGACGTTAAAAAACAGGTCGTGCAGGGAAAATCGCTTTCTGAAGCTTTGGGCGAGTACCCGAAAATATTTCCTGAACTGTTTTTTAACATGGTAAAAGTGGGGGAAGAATCGGGAACATTAGAGCAGGTGCTGGGCCAGCTTACCCTTCAGTTGGAACGCCAGCACGAACTCCGGTCAAAAGTTGTTGGAGCCTTGCTGTACCCGGCTGTTATCGTATGCGCCATGATTGGTATTGGCATATTAATGCTGGTGGTCGTGGTTCCCCAGTTAGCTGTTGTGTTTGAAGATTTGGACGTGGAACTTCCCTTAACAACCAGGCTGGTTATTGGACTGGGTACCTTTATGGCGGAACGATGGTATGTGCTGTTTCCCGCTATTCTTGCGTTTTTGTTTGTAGTGTTTCAGCTTACCAAAACAAAACCGGGAAAGCGCGTGACCGACACCATTTTTTTGAAACTCCCCATTGTATCCGGAGTTATCCAAAAAGCAAACGCGGCGTTAATGACCAGGACCTTAAGCTCTTTAATTTCTTCGGGCGTGCCTATCGTGCGTTCTTTGGAAATTACTTCCAGGGTGGTGGGAAACGTGTATTTTAGAGATTCGCTGGCTTCGGCGGCCAAAGAAGTGGGGAAAGGGGCCAAGCTTTCAGATTCTTTGCAAGCGTATTCCAGTGTGTATCCCATTATTGTTATTCAAATGATTTCTGTGGGCGAGGAAACCGGAGAAACGGGGAAAATTCTGGCAAAGCTGGCGGATTTTTTTGAAGAAGAAGTGACCACGGTTACCAAAAATCTTACTTCTGTTATCGAACCCTTGCTTATGCTGGTGATTGGAGCCGTAGTGGGATTTTTTGCCATTTCTATGATACAACCAATGTATTCTTTACTTTCCGGTTTACAATGAAACAGCAGGGGTTTACGCTTCTGGAGGTTCTCGTCGTATTGGCGATTTTCGGCATTTTGCTGGTTTCTTCCGCGGTGGTTTTAGGGAACTTGCGGGGCGATTCTGATTTGCAGGCCGAAACTCGGGCGCTCGCGCGCCAGCTCGAGCTGGCGCGCAGTAGAACCATAGCGTCGGAGGGAGCGGCGCGCTACGGCGTGTATGTTGACACAAGCGCGACGCCGCACGAGTACACGCTGTTTCAAGGGGATGATTACGCCTCGCGCGATTCCGCATTAGACGAAATTCGCGTTCTGCGCAATACCGTTGAGTTCAGCCTTGTTTCTTTTACCGGCGCCACGCCCGAGGAAGCGGTGTTCGACCGCATCCAGGGCACCACGAGCCAGGGAGGAAGCGCGGTTCTGCGAGAGAAGGCGAATCCGGCGAACGCGCGGGCCGTGTACGTGGAAAGCTCGGGCGCGGTGACGATTGATACCAGCACAGTTCCGAACGACAACGATCGAGTAAAAGATAGCAGACACATGCATGTGTATTATACTCGCATGATTGACAAGGTAGTCGAAGACATTGTTTTGGATTTCGATTCAGGAGTCCACATTGAAACAATTCCGATTGCCGATCATTTGAGCGGAGGGCAAATTGTATGGGAAGGTACGGTGGATGTTGGAGGAGAAGAGCAGACAATAAAAATACATACACATGAATTAAACAATGGATTTGATTCGCAGTTTTCTATCCATCGCGACAGAAGGCCGAACATGAATACAAAGTCGCTTACCATTAAAGTGCCGGGAACCGTAGCGGACCCAGACAACGGAACGTTAATTGCGTATGACGCCGCGGGGGTTATAACTCCGGGCACTTCTGTATATGTTACCAGTGCAAGTACTACTCCTCAATAATACAAGAAAGCAGAAAGGTGGATCTTTGGTAGAGATTATTATTGTTGCCGGAATTATTATGAGTTCTCTTGGCGCCATACTCGGGCTTGCCGCGTTCTTTTTGGCAACTTCGCAGGTTGTCCAGCAGACAAGCCAAGCTGCTGCCTTGGCCCAGGAAGCGCTTGAGATTGTGCGAAATTATCGCGACGGCACCAGTTGGGCTGTTGGATTGGATGCAGTTACTCCCGGAGGTCCGTATCATCCAGTTCAATCTGGCGGTCCCCCGCCAGCATGGACATTGGTGTCGGGTTCAGAAGCAATCAGCGAATTTACAAGAGAAATTCAATTTGAGGAGGTATGTAGAGATGGCAACGACGATATTGCTCCATGCGGTTTTCCCGCAGATCCAGATACAGTGAAAGCAGTTGTTACCGTTTCTTGGACAGAACGAGGAAGAAACCATGAGGTCGAGCTAGTGGAATACTTTACGGATTGGAAGCAATAAAATAAATGAAAAGAGCCAAGAGAAAAGAGAAAAGTTCACGAGGATTCACTATGGTGGAAATGGTGATGTACGCGGCCGCGCTTGTGCTGGTGGTAGGCACGGTTGTCGCGCTGTTGGTGTGGGTGGTGCGCGCCAACAGCCAGGTGCATGTGAGAAACGAGCTGGTCGCGGGTATGGATCATGGTCTCGCCTTGCTGGGAAACGAGATTCGCGAAGCCCAAAGCGTGTACACGCCGACCACCGCCTTGTCCCAGCTTTCGCTGGAGACGAGAAACAAGGCGCCCTCGGGCGAAACCTCTACCTACATTGATTTTTTCCTGTGCGGAACCCGATTGTGCGTCAAGCGCGAATTCCAGGCGCCTCAAGCCCTTACGCCAGAGAGTATTGCAATGCAAAGCCTGGAGTTTACGCTGGTTAAAACCGGGCCCGCGCCTTCCGTACACATTGTCGCGGAGGCGGAGTATGCCGGGGCTTTGCACCGGGCGCAAACCACGGTTTCTTTGCGAAATTATGAATAAGCCATGAAACATGAAACTTAAAACACAAAAAATGCTTCACGAAAAGGGGTTTGTGGGGCTGTATCTCACGATCGTGGTGCTCATATTGATGCTGGGAATCATAGCGAGCATCGGTTTTGGCGTGCTGGCCCAGCAGCGTATTGCCCAGAACATCGTGCAGTCCGCGCAAGCCTACGCGGCCGCCGAGTCCGGCGTGGAAGACGCGCTCATTCGGTTGGCGAATGGACAAAACGTGTGCGACCCGCCAGGCAGTCCGCCCTGCTCCAATACCCTGCAGGTTGCCGGCGCTTCAGCCACCACCACTGTTTCCGATATTGTGGCAGGCAGCCGCACCATTATCGCAGAAGGGGACTCTCTCAATCGGATACGAACAACACAGGTTGTCTATGAGATTTCTTCAAGTGTGCCGGGGTTCCATTATGGGGCACAGGTGGGAGACGGAGGCATGTATTTGGACAACAACGCAATTGTGGACGGCAACGTATTTTCCAACGGAGATATTACGGGTGGCAATGGGAGTCAGGCTAGCGGGACCGTACAAATAGCGGGTGTCGGGAAAAAACTTAACAACGTTGATGTTAAGGTGGACGCATATGTTGATATCTGTGAAAATAACGGTACCACTATTACGGGAGTTTTGCATGCGAATACTCCTGGTTCTTGTAATTATGGATCGTGGACTTCGGGGTTGCCTATCGATCCCATTCCCTTGCCAATTGCCGACAGTGAAATCCTGCAATGGCAGAATGAGGCAGACGATGGTTCTCCTCTAGGCAATGTTACGGTTACAAATACAAACCCTGGCGTTGACCTTTCTCTTGGTCCCAAGAAAATAACGGGAGAATTAATTGTTGATAATAACGCAACCCTTGAACTTACTGGCACACTTTGGGTAGTGGGCAAGGTAACAATTAAAAATGGAGCAATAGTGCAGCTTTCTCCTGGATATGGAACTATGAGTGGAATGATCATCTCAGATAATATCGTTCTTTTGGACAATACGAGTGTCTCCACAGGTGGCCAGCCAGGACGTTACTTAATGTACATATCAACTTCTACGTCAAGCCAAGCAATCGAAGCAAAAAATGGATCGCAGTCGGATATTTTATATACCAATACAGGCACTATTAAACTTGACAATAACGCAAAGCCGCGAGAAATCGTCGGGTACCGCATTGAATTATCGAATAATGCGGTTGTCACATATGAGACGGGTCTTCAAACTGCTGCATTTACTTCTGGGCCAGGGGGCGGATGGACGGTAACAAGTTGGAAAGAAGTTGAATAGTATGAACAATAACTATTGACAGAGTGCATAGGGTATTCTACAATCTATACATATACTGTATAGTTTGTGAAATACTATTTCATGCTCGCCAAACTCGAAAACTTACCTTATTTCCGCATCTCGCACCTCGAGTCTTTTTTACCTCATCTCAAAAAGCCTTCTTTATATCAAAAAATCAGCCGGTGGGTCGAGAAAGGCGATATTATCGAGCTTAAGAAAGGCTTTTATGTGTCTCGAACGTATAAGGAAAGACATGGTTCAGACAAACACTACCTCTCCTATCTTGCTAATGTGCTGCGATTTCCTTCGTATGTCTCTGGAGTTTCTGTTCTAGCAGAACACAATCTTTTAACCGATCTTACCTATCCCATAACCTCTATTACCACCAAGTCTACCAGAGCATATTCAAATAGCCTGGGTGAGTTTGTGTACCATTCGATCTCTCCCAAGCTCTACGTTGGTTATAAAATTGATTCCTATGAGGAAAACTCCATTTATGTCGCAAGTGTTGCGAAAGCATTGTTTGACTATCTGTATATAAAATACGGCAAGAGAAAAGTCGAGGCTCACACCATAATCGAGAGAGAGCGGTTGAATCTCGATTTATTACAAAAACAGGATGCGAGCGAGTTTGAGAAGTACGCCCGTCTATCCGGCAACAAGTTTTTCGGAGAAATCGCATCCAAACTATTTTTATACGTATGAACAACATAGAGGCAGAGATGAAAAAGATCGTAGGTGAGAGTAAAGATCAGGGTTTTGTCGATCAAGTTATTCGAACTCGCTTGAAAGAATACCTTCATTATTTTGTCCTCGATTTTATCTATAACTCCCCACTTAAGGAGTTCGTGTTTTACGGTGGAAGTTGTTTGCGAATCGTGTATAATCTGCCTCGTATGTCAGAAGACCTTGATTTCGAGGTGGATGCGTCTTGGAAGCCCGAGGAGTTGCGGGAGGCGCTCGAGAAATACTTTGGCGGTGTACTTGAAATAAAAGTCAAACCTACTGTCAGCCAAAAAGGAAATACGCATCGCTTTTTTCTTACTCTTCCCGTACTTCACGAGATTGGCTTGTCGGCACATGAAGGGGCTGTGTTGCGAATAAAATTGGAAGTCCAGCCGGTATCCTATCTCCAAGAATTCAAATCGCATTGCAATTTTACTGCCAGAGCACGCTACCAGAGAAGTTTTGTTGTAAAGCATTACGATCTTCCAACGTTGTTTGCCGGCAAGCTTTTGGCGATTCTCAATCGTTCTGCAAAGGGCTTTCATGTTGGCGAGAAAGAAGAGGGGATAGACTTTAAGGGGCGAGATTTTTACGATCTTCTATGGTACATGGACCAGAGAATCCTGCCCAACGAAAAAATGCTACGGGTTCATGGGGTGCAAGATTCGATCGGAAGCGTATTTGACGAGATCGGAGTTTTTATCAGCAAGAGAGATGTGCAGAAAGGAATGAAGCAAGATTTGAAACCTTTGTTTGAGCGTCAAGAATTCGTAGACAACTTCGCTCGCACATTCCGCGATACCTTTTCGCGTCTCAAACAGGAACGGTATAGTCTCAAAAGAGTGGGTGAACTCTTAGAAATTGCAGTTGAGAGAGACGATATTCGCTTGCCCCGTTCGTATTTTGTATTTACATTCTCAGCCGGAGGGACGAATCAGTTGCCAATAGATTTTGTTTTTGAATTGAGCGACTATTTTCTCCGTTTTGCTGAAGGGGATCTTGATGTTCAGATCGAGAATACATACGAAAGAAGAATCATGAAGCTGCAAGCAAAAAAAGGAAGCGAAGAACGGGTAAAAAAATATATAAAGTTATTCAGGATGAAAATCGAAGATTATTTGCAGAGGCATAATTATGAGGTTTATTTTGATAAATGGGAGTCCAAGTTAATACGCATGGGAGACGAAAATTTTAACCCTGAGCGCGAAGTGGTATTTTCGAGCGGAAGAGATATGGTTTCAGAAAAAGTAAAACTGGAGAATTTGACGTGATTTTTGACCACGGCACAACGCCGAGTTGGAAAGAGATTGAATAAAAAGATACAATACAAGAATGCTCGAATTTTTAACATTGCGGCCAAAAGCGTTTGGCGTGGATATTTCAGACCTTTCGGTAAAAATGGCGCAGCTCAAACCCGCGCGGGACGGATTTAAGCTGGGCGCGTTTGCGCAAACAGCGCTGGCAAAGGGAGTTGTGCGGGAAGGGCAAATCCAAAAACAAGACGAGCTTGTTGCCGCCTTAAAAAAAGGGGTGCAGGCCTTGCGGCGCAAGGGCGTAAAAACAAACTATATTGTGGCTTCTCTGCCGGAGCAACAAGCGTTTTTACAAATCGCGCAGCTTCCCAAAATGAAGAAAGAAGAAGTAACGCGGGCGATTCGTTTCGAGGCGGAAAATTACATTCCCTACCCTTTGGACACCATGTATCTGGACTACGCCATTATTCCGCCGTTTCATAATCATGTAGACCACGTAGATGTGTTGTTAGCTTCTTTGCCAAAAGAAGCGGTAGATCCGTATGTTGCCGCATTTGAGCAAGCCGGGCTTATTCCCGTTGCTTTGGAAATTGAGTCTTTGGCGCTAAGCCGCGCTCTTATGGAAAAACAGGTTTCGCCCGTACCCGTGTTACTTATTGATTTGGGCGCGGTTGGCACGAACGTATGTATTTTTTCCGGGTATAGCCTGCGTCTTACCACTTCCTTATCCGTATCGGCAAATAAGTTGAGCAACGCGATACAGGGAGCGCTTGGGGTAAGCGAAGAAAAAGCAGAAGAATTAAAGCTGGCTCACGGCGTTCTTGACGAAGGACATCCCGTTGGAAAACAAGTACGGGATGCGTTGTCTGAACCGCTCGGAGAACTTGCACAAGAAATTGAAAAGTATTTAGAGTATCACGAGTCGCATATGCCCCACCAGCATTTAGGCGTACCGCAAAAAAAGATTAAAAAGATTATGTTGTGCGGCGGGGGAGCGAACTTGCGGGGACTGCCTGACTTTTTAACAAAGGAGCTTAAAACCGAAGTGGTCGTGGGAAACCCCTGGGTAAACATTCTTTCTTCCCGGTCCCGAGAAATCCCGGAGCTTTCGTTCGCAGACTCGTTGCGGTACACAACCGCTTTGGGACTGGCTTTACGCGGCGCGCAACACTATGATTAACCTTCTTCCTCCAGAAAACAAAGAAGCGCTCAAGCAAGAAGAAACATTTCGGCTGGCGCTTATTTTAGGGATACTTTCGATATTGTTTTTCCTATGCCTTTCTTTGCTTATGCTTTCCATACGTATTTATGTTGGAGGGGAAATTGCAACTCAGCGCTTTGTGGTGGAATCCGCAAGAAAGGGGCAAGAAGAGTCTCCTTTCCAAAAAATTCGAACGTTAAACGGAGATATCGGAAGCATTAACCAATTCTACGCAAACCAGGTAAAAGTTTCCGATGTTATGCGCGACATAGCAAACGCCATGCCCCCGCGGGTACACCTTACTTCTATAAACTATACATCGCCCGGCGGGCGCGTTTCCCTTGTGGGGTTTGCGGCTGGCGCGGAAGATTTGCTGGCGTTCCGGGACGCCATAGAGCAAGATGAGGTGTTTGAAAACGCTATGCTTCCCCCTTCAACCTGGGTGGTATCACAGAATATCGATTTTTCCCTTTCCTTTGACGTACGCTAATCCCCGGTAAGATATGAGATCCAAAAGAACAATCATTACAACAATAGGAATATTCGCGGGCATCGCGGTTCTTTTGAGCGCGTTTGTGGTGTACCCTATTTTTCAGGGTATTTTGCAAGACAACGAAACAGTGTTGCGTCAAAAGCAGGAACTTTTACAGATACAGGAAAGCAAAAAACGTTTTCACGAGTTTGAAAGCATCTCGCAAGACTACGCGAGCGAGTTTGTGCGCCTTCAAGCCCTGTTTGTGGACAGGGAAACCCCCTTGCCCTTCTTTCGGTTTTTAGACGAGACGGCTTTGGGACTTGGAATTCGCATGGAAAAAAGCCCGGGAAACGTGCAAGAGATTACGCAAGACCCATGGCCCTCTTTTGAAGTGCGGCTGGTGGGAGAAGGGTCGTACCCGAACGTCGCGGCGTTTGTGGAGAAAATAGAAAACGCTCCCTACCTTGTGGAAATACAGACATTTGGCATAACGGAATCCGGCCAGTCGCAAGAAAGTCCGGCACCAGGATCGGTTGAATTTTCTTTATCAGCGAAAGTTTTTATCCGATAACATGACGTTTGAAATGCCAAATATAAAGCGATTGCAAAAGAAAGCCGCAAGCGCCCCGCGGTGGATGGGCGAAAACGCGTTTTTTGGGTTTTTGCTTTTGCTCTTTGTGGCGCTTGTGCTGTCTTCTGCCGTATTTTACCGGTACGTGTTTTTAACGCGGAACGCCCAGGTGCAAGCAGATTTGACCCAGGTTACGTTTCAAGAGCAAACACTGAAACACATTGTGGAAACATGGCAAGAACGCGACACGCGGTTCGGGCAGGCGGGAAAAGCGCCCGTACGCAATATTTTCGCCCCATTACAGCAACCGGTACAGGAAGAACCGAGTAATTGACTACGAGCTTCATTTTCTTTATAATAGACCAGCATTGAGTCCCCGTAGCTCAATGGATAGAGCGATTCCCTTCTAAGGAATAGGTTGGGGGTTCGAGTCCTCCCGGGGACGCATGTATCCTTTTTTGGTTGTTACATCGGATTGTGGACTATCCGATAGTATTCCCTTTTGGTCGCTTCCATGGTATAGTTACTAAAGACTATGCCAATGGCAAAATGCAAAATCTGCGGAGAGGATTTTTCTGCCAAACAATCGCACATAGATCGTGGTTGGGCCCGATTCTGTACGATTTCATGTAAAAATGAAGGGCAGAAAACAGGCAGGTTTGTAGCTTGTACAATCTGCGGTAAGAAAGCATGGAAGTCCCCACGAGCCTTACAAAGGTCCAAAAGCGGTCAATTTTTCTGTGGGAAGTCTTGCCAGACTGTCTGGAGGAACAAGTATTATTCGGGGTCGAACCATGCCTTTTGGAAAAGCGGAGTTGCGGTGTACAGAAAAACTCTGCGGTCTAACAACAAACCCGAACGCTGTGCTATTTGCAAGGAATCTGATACAAGAGTGCTCCAAGCTCACCACAGGAATAAAAATAGAAGCGATAATACGCTAGGAAATCTCGTATGGTTATGTATTAATTGTCATCGCTTGGTGCATCTTCACAATGAAGAAATTCCAGCAAACTCCTAAAACAAACAGAGTTTGTAGGTTGTGCGGCGCCTCCTTTTATGCCAAGCCCAACTGGGTCAGAAGAGGCTATGGGAAATACTGTTCGAGAGATTGTTTTCATCAAGCACAGAAGACTGGTACGTATATTTTTTGTGTTCGCTGTGGAAAGAAAACATGGAAGACGAAAAGAGAGATAAAAAGATCCAAAACCAAAACATACTTCTGTTCGAAAAACTGTATGCTTGAACATTGGAATAGGTATCGTTCTGGTCCAAAACACCCAAACTGGGTTAGTGGGAAGTATGTTGAATACAGGAATATACTCTCCCGAAAAACTAAAAAGCCGGTTTGTAGGAGATGTTATAAAGAGGATAAAAGAGTTTTGCTAGTTCATCATCTTGATCACAACAGAAAAAATAATGTCCTTTCCAATCTGGTCTGGCTGTGCTATAATTGTCACTATCTAGTACATAAATACGCAGAGCCTGTCCTTTAAGGAAAGATCATGGTGGTCGTAGCTCAATCGGTAGAGCGCCGCTCTGTGGCAGCGGAGGTTTTTTGCGGGTTCGAGCCCCGTCGACCACCCCAAAAACAAAACCGCCGAAAGGCGGGGTTTGTTTACAAACCAGTTAGGGGAGTGGTAGGTTATAAGAATGATGCGGCGAAACGGGTTTTTCTACGAATTTTCAACCGAGATAAAAATGTTTCTCGTTGTGTTTGTTGTCGCGGTATGTTTGCTGGCAGGCGTAGTTCTTATGGTAAAAAATATGTACGAATAAACCACCGATAGTCTTTCGGATCCAGAGGCTGCGGAAACGCCCGAAGTAAAGTAATGAACACCGGAAAAGTAAAACCCGCCTGCAAGGCGGGTTTGCGTTATAGAAACTATTGATTTTTCGGGCTATTCTTCATCTTCCGCGTCGTCCGTGTTCATGTCGTCGTCCTCATCATCATCCTCGTCTTCGTCGTCTTCTTCTTCCACACCGTCTCCCAATACGTCTTCTTCATCCATATCGTCTCCCACTATGTCGTCGCCTTGCGCGGCAAGAAGTGAAGAAAGGTTCTCTAGTATCATTTTTATAAAAGAATTGATTGGTGTTTTTTAGACCTTTTCTCGTACAAAACCTATTATAAAAAGGTACAGAGTGTTGTCAACTGGACCCGCAAAAGTTATTCACAAGGTGATAAGAAACATTGCGGAAATACCCGTTTTGTGGTAGAATTTGCGGTAAGTTTGTCTTTGGTCCCTGTAGCTCAATTGGATTAGAGCAATCCCGTCCTAAGGGGTAGGTTGCAGGTTCGACTCCTGCCAGGGACACCAGTTCGATTGCACATTGAGATTCTCTGTGGTACAATTCAATTATGTACTCACAGTATTATGCTTTCAAACTAAAAGCGATTGAATTACGCAGGGCGGGGAAGACTTATGGAGATATTAAAAGGCTACTAGGAAAACCAATTCCAAAGAGTACCCTGTCAAACTGGTTTCGCAATATACATCTCACCGAGTTTCAGCAAGGGCAGATCAATAAACGGGTGCATACCAATATCCAGAAGGCACAGACTAAGGCTTGGTTGGTTAATAAAGCTAAAAGAGAAAGATATATCCAAGAAGTTAGGAATCGAGTAAGTCACCTTCCAAACGAGTTGCGCAAGAAAGATACTGCAAAGATCGCACTTGCGATGCTGTATTTGGGAGAGGGTGGGAAAACCAGAAAAGGCTCTCTAATGTTTGGGAATGCAGACCGGTTTGTGATTCAGTTATTTTTGAGCTTATTGAGGCATTGCTATGACATCGACGAGACTAAGTTCCGATGTACTGTTCAATGTCGAGCTGATCAAAATACTAAACAGTTAAAAAGGTTTTGGTCTAGGACAACAAAAATCCCACGAGCGCAATTCTATAAAGCGAGGATCGATCCCAGAACGAATGGACGTCCTTCACGGAATCCTGACTATAAAGGAGTATGCCGGATAGATTATTTTTCAGCAGACATCTTTCATGAGTTGGACCAGATTGTACAAGCGATTTACATGGGCCTGTAGCTCAACGGCAGAGCATCTGGCTGGCAGTCAGAGGGTTAGGGGTTCAAATCCCCTCGGGTCCACATTCCGACTTCGCTCGGCGTAAACACGGAGAGGTACCGAAGTGGTCATAACGGGATCGTCTCGAAAGCGATTAGCCCGCAAGGGCACGTGGGTTCGAATCCCACCCTCTCCGCAGTAAGCACCATTATGGCTTTATTCAAAAAACAGGAAAAACCACAAGAGCTTACCCCAAAAAATATCGGCAAAAAGGTGCAGGCGCTGGAGGCAAGGTTGGAGGAAGTAACCAAAGAACTGCAGGCGCTTGAAAAAAAATCAAAGCAGGCCATAAGCGCCGTCGGGGTTACCAGGTTTAATCCGTTTGGGGAAATCGGGGGAAATCAAAGTTTTTGCGTTGTGCTGCTTGACGAAAAACGCAATGGGGTGGTTATTACCAGCTACTATGGAAGGGATTTAAACCGCGTGTATGCCAAGCCAATCCAGGCGGGAAAGTCGGAATATGAGTTGTCGGAAGAAGAAAAAGAAGCAATAGCCCAGGCCATAGGCCAAACGATATGATTACCAAAGATGTCGAAAACAAAATAAGCGAACAAAAGACCACAAGACCTCCCATCGTGGTGGTTTTGGGCCATGTTGACCATGGAAAATCTTCGCTTTTGGAAGCTATTCGGGAAGATTTTAAGATTACGGCAAAAGAATCAGGCGGCATTACCCAGCATATTGGAGCCTATATGGCAGAACACAAAGGGAAAGTCCTTACGTTTATAGACACGCCGGGCCATGAGTTGTTTTCCGCCATGCGTTCTCGGGGAGCTAAGGTTGCCGACATTGCGGTACTGGTCGTGGCGGCCGACGAAAGCGTAAGGCCTCAAACCATAGAAGCAATCTCGCAAATCAAAAAAGCCGGCATTCCCATGGTGGTTGCCATACATAAAATAGACAAGCCGGAAGCGAACCCGCAACGGGTGAAGCAGGAATTAGCCCAGCACGAGGTTATGGTAGAGTCGTTTGGGGGAAACGTGCCCGCGATAGAAACTTCAGCTACCACCAGGCAGGGAATACAAGAGCTGCTGGAAATGATCTTGCTTGTTGCGGAATTGGAAAACGTAAGCGCCAAAGAGACAGGGGCAGGGCAAGGAACCATTATTGAATCGCATCTTGACCCCAAACGAGGGCCAACGGCAACGCTATTGGTGGAAAACGGGACCGTGCAGGTTGGGGATTTTATTGCCACAAAATCCACGTTTGGAAAGGTGCGGATTCTTGAAGATTTCCAGGGGCAAGCTATGCGGCAAGCGCTGCCTTCTATGCCGGCGGCGGCTCTGGGATTTTTGCAGGCGCCTTTTATTGGGGAAGAGTTCCGGGTTTTTGAAACGGAAAAAGCGGCCCGCGAGTTTGTGGATACGGCAGCTCCGAAAAAGCGGCAAGCAAAAAGTCCTTCCGCCAGCCCAAACGCGACCAAGGTGGGCGTAATTGTGAAAGCCGACGTCGCGGGCTCCCTGGAAGCTTTGGAAACCGCGCTTTCTACTATTGGAAAGGAAGAAACCGTGCTGGAAATTGTGGGGTCTGGGGTGGGTGAAATAGGAGAAAACGACGTAAAGCTGGCGCGGTCTGCGGCAGCTTCCATTCTGGGATTTAAAACGAAAGTAAGCGCGTCAGCCCTTGACCTTGCGGAAAAAGAAAACATCCGCGTGGAAACCTTTGACATTATCTATGAACTTATTGAAAGGGCCAGAACCATTGTGGAAGAATCAAGGCGGGACCAGGGCGGACGGGAAGATATTGGAGAACTGCGCGTTTTGGCTATTTTCCTTGTTGATAAAACAAGGCAGGTTATTGGCGGAAAAGTGGCGGAGGGTGAAATTCGAAAAGGGTTAAAAACAGAAATTGCGCGCGGGGGAGAAGTGGTTGGAAAAGGCAAACTTACCAACCTGCAAAAAGATAAAAAAGACGTTTCTGTGGTGGAAAAAGGAAGCGAGTGCGGATTGTCTTTTGAGGCCGCAGAAAGAATACAGGTAGGCGACGAGCTGCACTTTTTTATTGAGCGGGCTCCCAAGGCGAAATAGAGTATAAAGTATGAAAAATCGTATTGCGCAGGTCCAAGAGCTCATGAAAAAAGAGCTTGGCAACATCTTGTTTCGGGAAATGGAAATGCCGGAGGGAGCTGTGGTTACCATAACACGAGTAGAAGCTGCGCCCAACTTGCAGCAAGCTCGCGTATATATTAGTGTGGTCCCGGATGAAAAGGGTAAAGAGGTTATAAAGGGTTTGCAGCAAAATATTTTTGATATTCAGCAGCAATTGAACGAAAAGTTGGCTATGCGGCCCGTGCCGAAAATCCGCTGGATACGGGAAACCGCAACCGCGCAAGCCCAGCACATAGAAGAATTGTTAGATAAAATTAAAAAACAGAGGTAAAATATAGATATGGCGCGATAGGCAAGTGGTACGCCAAGGGTCTGCAAAACCCTTATGCGTGGGTTCGATTCCCACTCGCGCCTCCAGATTTATGGAATACGTATGTGGATAACCATCCTACGCGTATTCCATTATTTCCTGTACACTTAAACAATGAGAAAAAGATCGTGGAAATTGGAGCAGTTGGAAGAAGCGGTACGTTCCTCCTTCAGCTATCGACAAGTCCTTATAAAATTAGGATTGCGTGAAGCAGGCGGAAATTATGCGCAGATTCGGTATTATATAAAGGAGTCTAGCCTTGACATCAATCATTTCACCGGGAAGGGATGGAACAAGGGTTTAAAGTTTCAACCGAGACCTGCAATTCCGATAGAAAGAATACTTGTTGAAAACAGTACGTACCAAAGTTTCAAGCTAAAAAATCGATTGTTTAAAGAGGAGCTGAAGGAAAAAAGATGCGAGGAATGTGGTTGGGCAGAGGTAAGCGCTGATGGGTATTTGCCTTTAGAGCTAGACCATATCAATGGGAACAGAATGGATAATCGCTTAGAAAACCTTCGAGTTCTTTGTCCAAATTGTCATAGCTTAAAACCAACGCATCGTGGGAGGAATAGAAAGAAAAAAGTAGTTTACATCTAGTCGCGGTGGTGGAATGGTTTACACGCACGGCTTAAAACCGTGTCCCGAAAGGGATGTGGGTTCGAGTCCCACCCGCGACACTAAAACGAAAACCGTCCCATTCAGGGCGGTTTTCATTTTTGACCATGGATACTTGTTCGGGTATAATGAAAAAATGAATACAAAGAAACTCATCCCTTTCCTCATTTGGTTTATAGCGTCATTTTTGTTGTTACGTCTGCTAGATAGTTATTTAGCTGCTATCAATCAATTGCGATTCACTCCTCAATCAGGGTTTTCGCTTGATTTTGCGTACGCATTGCAAACTATAAGCGGTTTTTGGATTTGGATACTCGGCGTCTTCGTAGTAAGCTATCTGGTTGTCCACTTCGTGTCGCGAGTTGTATTGGCTAGTCGAATTCTGCTTGTCTTGCTGGTCATAGCAACGATAGGCGTTGCTTTTTTTGCGAATTGGGTTGCAAAGCAACCATGCGAAGGTCTGGGGTGTATAGGAATTTCGATCAGCATAATGATTGCGGAGTTAGTGTGGATTATCTCTGCAAGTGCAATACCTCTTTTAGTCTACAGTTCTTTTCATGAAACTGGCAGTAGATTAAAGAGTAAGAAATTCTGGCTTAGCGGTGTAATAATGTTGTTCGTCATTTCGTCTCTTTGGTTTTTTGCAACTGCACCCACAAAAGCGGTTCTGGAGGAAAAGGGTGAAACCGCTTCGGAGGAAATACAACAACTTTATTCTGATCCCTCCTTCCCAATTTTTAGCCCAACGTATTTGCCTAAAAGAGTAATCGGATTAAGACACGAGTATGTTATCGAGTGGGGTCAGGGACTCGTGGGAGAATATACAGAGTACACGCGTAAGTATCTTTACGAGTTTGATAGCTTAAAGCAAAACAGCTTTACAATTACACAGGAGAAACCTCAAGCCACAATTACAGATGAGGAATATTTCCAAGTAGATTATCAACAGTATCAAGAGAATACGGCTCATCGCTCAGACTATCAATTTCAACCTTTAACTATAAATGGGTATCCAGCATACTATGTTCAGTTCGGCGAATCTTATGTGGGAGGCAGTGAGATATCGTTGTTCAGAGATGGCGTAAAAATTACCATATCCTTAAAGGCACGCGAGAATTTCAAACCTGTTATCCCAAAAGATGAAATGATAAAGATAGCTGAATCTTTAGAAAAGGTAAACTAACGCACTGCCGAAAGGTTTGTGGGTTCGAGCCCCACCCCGGGCACCATTCGCAAAAGTTTGTAAAAAAGATATTCCCTATTTCATTAAATAATAATATGGATCGCAAGCAAATTATCGCACTAATACATAAGCTCGCAAAAGAAAATCTAACTTTTGATGACTATGCGCAACGGCTCGAAAAAGAGCTTACTGGGCTGACGCTAGAAGAAGTTAAAGAAAGTTTGCTTGAATGTGGCGTTATCCCAGAATCGTTTGGGCATGATTCATCAGAGGAAAAACTCTATTCAAAGTATACCGACATACTTTTAGTAAAGGCGTTTAATTTTCTGGGGATTAACGCAAAAATCGTTAAACAACGGGCAGATTCCGCTGATGTTGAGGGGGCAACGAAAGAATACTCAATAGTTGGCGATGCAAAAGCATTTCGCTTGAGCCGAACCGCAAAAAATCAAAAGGATTTTAAAGTTGAGGCGTTGAGTAAATGGCGGAAAGATAAAGATTTTGCCTGTTTGATTTGCCCTCTTTATCAATATCCAAAAAACACAAGCCAAATTTACCGACAAGCCATTGATCGGAATGTAACACTTCTGTCTTATATCCATCTTATATACATGCTTTCGCAAAAGAATGCGGACAAGGTTAGTTATAAGGCCCTCTGGATTGCTGGGAAAAAACTTAAGGGGGCAAAGGATGCGGCTTCATATTGGAAAGCTATTGATAGGGCTGTTGCTAGAATTTTTCAGAAACCAGAGGAAGATTTAACAAAAGCGAAACTCTTGGAATTTAAGTCGCTGGAAAAATCAGCAAAAGAGGAAATGGACTATCTCCAAAAGAAAATACAGTCCATCAAAAAACTCTCTCACCAAGAAGCGATCACTCGTCTTATCAAAAGTGAAAAACTAGATAGTAAAATAGTTCAAATTAAGAAAATAGCGGGTCTAAAATAGAGGTGCTTGTTCGGCTATTTTAGTCGTTATCCCACGCTTGCTTTTCTGTTGATTTTCGACAAGCCGTTTTTTTGTTACATCGCAATACTTCTGTGACATTTCAAACCCGATGTATGTACGATTTAGATTTTTTGCGGCAACAGCCGTAGACCCTGAACCAATAAATGGATCGAGTATGACCTGATTCTCGCGAGTAACAAGTTTTATTAAGTATTCCAATAATTCTACTGGTTTTTGTGCTTCGTGAAGTCCACCCTCATCTTTGTCAAATCCAAATCGTAATATATTCGCTGGCGACTTGCCGTCAATGAGACAGGCATCTATATTCATTGCCCCAACCTTATTTTTTAGAACATTATCCGTAATGGTGAGTTGATAGGGTTTAAATAACCATGCAACCGGCTCATATTTTGGGGCTAGATTTCCAAGTTTCCAACCCTCCCATTCTTCCGCTTCTTTTTTTAAACCGCGTTTTGCTATAACGCCGCTTAATGCTTGCGCTCTGTGGTGCGCGCTTGGTTTTTCCCATGCCAGGATATCTCTAACTAAAAAGCCGCTTTCCTCAAAAGCGATCAGGGCTCGGTGCAAAGTTCGCCGCGCGCCGAAGATAAATAAACTGCCACCTTCTTTTACTAGAGGATAAAGTTTGTTCGCCCAAGAAAAACACCAATCCTGATATTCCTTTGGAATATTCCGATCTGCACTCGACCACCCATTGATTGGCTTTCCTCGGCGTTTGAAAGCATTCTTTCCTTCCTGCGCTGGTGATTTGCCAAGAAGGGCGGAGTTTGTGTTTGCGTGCAAGACATCCCATT
>DASWIZ010000044.1:0-10315 GCA_036397395.1 Minisyncoccota bacterium | reverse complement strand
GCCGAGAAAATGCCTCTCCTACCAAACTCCTTTGGAAGTCATGATGAAAAACAAACAACTCAAAACCGTTGAACAATTCTTAAAAGTCGAGGTAAACAAAAAAGCCGTCAGTGTTCGGCTTGAGGGGTAAATGTACGATTTTATTTGTGCAGAAATATTAAATCATTTTTTACATTCTGTCAAGGACGGTGATACCGAGAAGGTTGAGGCTGTTTTTTAGGACTTGGGCGGTGGCGGCCGTGAGCACAAGCCGAAACTCTTTTTGGTCTTTGGTGTCTGCCTGTAATACCGGGTGCGTATTGTAAAACGCGTTGTAGGCTTGAGCCACGTCGAATATATACGTACACAACACATTGGGCGAAAACTTTTCCGCGGCCTCCCTGACCACTTCGCCAAACTGATATAGCGCCCTGACAACATCAAGTTCTGTGGCCGTAAGGCTTTCGTACGCTAACGATTTGGACGGCCAGGTAAACCCCGCTTTTGTCGCAATGCTCTGGCACCTGGCATACGTGTATTGTATGTACGGGGCGGAATTTCCTTTCAGGTTTAAAATTTTATCCCAGTCAAACACAATGTCTTTTCGCGGAAGCTGCGAAAGGTCGTTGTATTTTACCGCCCCAATACCCACTGCTTTGGCAATGTTTTCTTTTTCTGTTTCAGAAAGCTCGCGGCCAGTTTCCGACTCTTTCATAATTGCCCGTGCCCGCTCAACGGCGTCCTGCAGTACTTCCTCCAAATGGACGGTGCGGCCCGCGCGCGTAGAAAACTTTCCTTCTTTGGTGCGGTATAACCCATGGGCCACATGCACAAACTTTTCTCTCGGGGCCCATCCCAAAAGTTCCGCGGCCCAAAACAACTGCTGAAAGTTAAGACTCTGCTCCACCCCTGTTTCATATACCATAAGGTCGGGCTTCCATTTTTTTAGGCGGTAGGCAACGGTAGCCAGATCGCGCGTAAAGTAATTGGTCGCACCGTCTGATTTTAACACAATGGCGGGCGGCAGTTTGTCTCCGGGGAAAGAAATAATCAAAGCTCCGTTGCTTTCCGTTGCCACCTTTTTTTGCCGCGCTTCTTTTAGTATGTCTTGCACCATTCCCTCGTAAAAACTTTCTCCCAGCGCGTTGTCTATGTCCACGCCAAGCAGTTTGTAAATGCGCCGAAACTCCCGCAGGCTAATTTCCCTTGCGTACTCCCACATTACGCGCGCTTCCTTGTCGCCCTGTTCCAGCTTGTAAAACCATATTCGCGCTTCTTCCTGCAGCCCCGGGTTTTCCGCGGCTTCCTTGCCAAACTGCACGTACAGGTCTTCTAAATCCTGAATGGTCAGGTTGTTTAAGATTTCCCTGGCTTCTTTTTCGTTTTTTCCCCGCAGTTTTTTTGCTTTTAATTCGTACAAAATTTTGCCGTGCGGCGTTCCCCAATCGCCCAAATGGTTGTCGCCAACTACTTTCCAGCCCAAAAACGCGTACATATTATACAACGCCTGCCCAATAATGGTGGAGCGCAAGTGGCCAATGCCAAAAGGTTTTGCGATGTTGGGGCCCGAATAGTCAATAACCATGGTCTTTTTTTGTTTTGCGCCGGATCCGTACTTGTCTGCTTGCTTTAGTATAGAAAGCAGTTCCTTGGATACATACTCGTTTGAAAGAAACAGGTTCAAAAAACCAGCTCCCGCTATTTCCATGCGGCGCACTTCCGGGGCGCCCTCAACAGAAGAACGCAAATGCTCAAACAAAAACTCGGCCGCCTCTACGGGGCTTTTTTGCAGTTGCGGGGCCAGTAAAAACGCGATATTGGTGGAGTAATCTCCGTGATCCGTGTTTTCCGGATGCTCCAACACCACCAAAGGCAATTCTACAGCTTGCAGCTTGCCTTCTTTTTGCAATTCCACCAGCGCCGCCCGAATAAGTTGTTCCAGCCTATCTTTTATCATTCCCGTATATCGTTTCTATCGTTAGTGTATCTCGCCCCCTTTATTTTGTCTATCGTCTACTTCATGCTTTAATGGGCTAATGGCCACTTATGCCGACAACAGAAAAGCGCATTTTACCTACGAAATCCTGGAAACCTATCAGGCGGGTTTGGTGTTAAACGGCCAAGAGGTAAAATCCATAAAATCGGGTAGAATACAACTGGCAGGGTCGTATGTGGTATTCCGCGGCGAAGAGCTTTTTTTGGTAGGGGCGCACATTCCCCCGTACCAGCCCGCGAACGCGCCCAAAAACTATAACCCAGAGCGCCCCCGCAAGCTGCTGCTGCGCAAAAGCGAGCTTAAAGAACTTATTGGCAAGTCAAAGGAAAAAGGCTTGACTTTGGTGCCCCTAAGGGTGTATAATATAAAACGCAACGTCAAGATCGAGTTTGGGTTGGCACGAGGGAAAAGAAGGGTAGATAAAAGAGAAGCTATAAAAAGCAGAGACGCCAAACGCGAGATTGAACGAGCCTTAAAACGAGGGGATGTGCAGCTTTGACAATGAGAAAAAAAGGTTTTGGCAGGCAAGGTTTCGGTTCCCTTAAACCGAGGCATACAACTGCCAACATTTTTAGGCCGGCACAGCCGGCTCTAGCTTACGCCTAAAAAGCGTGAAGCCATTCGCTCTCTCATTCTCGATACGGGAAACGGGTGTCATTCATCGAGATCGATAGCTTGAAGGTCCGAAAAGCTATTTAAATTTAGGATCAACAAGGGAAAAAGATTTCGCCCAATTCTCACTTTTTCTCTCCATTCCAATTGGGCTATTCCTGTAGAAGAAACCTCTTATTCTCATTGGACGCGGGTTCGACCCCGCCATCTCCACCCAAATATTTTGCAAAAACGAATTTATACAAACAATCAAATACGGGCAAAAGAGGTTCGCCTTATTGACGAAACGGGAAAGCAATTGGGCGTGGTGCCTTTTGAACAGGCGCTCGAACTTGCCAAAGAACGCGGATACGATTTGATTCAGGTAACAGAGCGCCTGGAGCCCCCGGTTTGCAAGCTGGGCGAATACGGAAAATATTTATACCAGCAGGGCAAGAAAGCCAAAGACGTAAAAAAACAGGACAGCGGCGAACTCAAGGAAGTCCGTTTAACCTACGCCATGTCAGACCATGATTTGGAAACACGGGCCAGGCAGGCGGAAAAGTTTTTACAAAAAGGGAATAGGGTACGAGTTACGCTTCGCTTAAAAGGGCGCCAAAACGCCCTTGAGGGGTACGCGAGAGAAAAAATGAACAAATTCTTAACCGTACTGCAAAACTCCGTGGAGCTTAAGACGGAACGGGAAATTAAAAAAGAGCCGCGCGGGCTTTCCACCATTGTAACGAAAAAGTAACATGCCAAAGCAAAAAACCAAAAAAGCGATTACCAAGCGTTTTAAAATAACCAAGTCGGGCAAAATTTTGCGCAGGCTAACCGGGCAAGATCACTACCTGGCAAAACGCTCTGCGAAAAGCAGAAGAAACCGGCGCAAATGGGTTGCTCTTTCGGTTCCGGAAACAAAAGCGCTAAAGAAATTGATAAATTCGTAATATGGCAAGAATAAAACGAGGAACCATTTCCCATAAACGCAGAAAGAAAGTTTTGGCGCAAACCAAGGGTTTCCGCTGGGGCAGAAGCACCAAATACCGCCTGGCAAAGGACGCCTTGCGCCACGCTTTTGAATACGCGTATCGCGACCGCAGGACAAAAAAACGGGTGTTCCGCCAGGACTGGCAACGCGCCATTTCAGGAGTACTGGCCGCAAAAGACATAAACTACAGTAAGCTTATACACGGACTTAAGAAAAACAACATTCAAATAGACCGCAAAATTTTGTCCCAGTTGGCAAAAGACCACCCCCAAGCCTTTGAGCAAGTTATAGAAAAAGCAAAATAACCTAAACAAAAACTCCTTCCTCTGCAAGGAGTTTTTGTTTGCGGTGGGTACCGTAGCGATATCCCCCGATTTTGCCGTCGGATCTGACTACGCGGTGGCAGGGAATAGTTGTAAGGTCGGGGTTACGATTTAAGGCATTCCCCACGGCCCGATACGCCCTGGGCCTGCCGATTGCCCTGGCTATTTCTTTGTATGTTCGCACCTGGCCTTTGGGGATTTTCTTTACCTCGTTATATACTTTTTGTTCAAAGATAGTCATTGGCTTTTTGAATAAGCTGTTTTGCGTTTTGGTACGTAAGTTTTTCTATCGCTTTGGCGTACGGCAGCCATACAAACCCAATATGCTCTTCGGAAATTGTTATCTCTTTCTCGCCTGTTTTTGCCAAATAAAACGCCACGGTTTTTGAAATCTTTTTCCTTTTCCATTGGAACCAATAATGGATTGTTTCCCTAAACCCGTGCCGCAGCTCAATATTCTCCAATCCTGTTTCTTCTTTTACTTCCCTGCGTACCGTGTCTTCCTCTGTTTCTCCCCGCTCCACATGGCCTTTGGGCAAATCCCAATACTCGCTTGTCGCTTTTGGCGAAGGGGGATAATGCAACAAAAGATACACGGGTTCCCCCTTTTCCAAACGATATATAACGGCGCCCGCTGATTTTTCTTTTTTCATTTCAGGAATGATACCATTTTTTCGAGCGGCCATACATTTACCACATCTTTCTTTTCTGCCCAGCCCCTGCGGGCTTGCCCCACCCCATAGCGTAAGTACGCAATATGTTCTGTGGCGTGCGCGTCAGAGTCAATGGCAAACTTGCAACCGGCTTCCTTGGCTTTTTTGATATATGCGTCTTTTAAATCGTGCCGCTTGGAGGCATTGATTTCGAGTACCGTGCCGGTTTTACGCGCCGTCTGTATTACTTTTTCTATATCCACCTCGTATTCATCGCGTTCAAGCAATATCCTTCCCGTTGGATGGAATAAAATGTCCGCGTGAGGATTTTCCATAGCCCGTGTAATCCGCTCGGTCATATCCTTTTTCGACATTTTCATGTTTGTGTGCACCGCGATACCCACAACATCCAGCCTGGCCAAAGCTTCATCTGCAATATCCAGTGAACCGTCTTTGCGGATATTCACCTCCGCACCTTTTAAAATTGTTATGCCGGAAAGTTTTTTGTTGAGCTTGTCTATTTCCGCAGCCTGGCGCAGCAGTTTTTTCTCGTCTAAACCCCCGGTCATGGCAAGGTCGCGCGTATGGTCGGTAATGGCGATATACTCTAATCCTTGGCGTTGTGCTTCTTTTGTCATGGCCTCAATGGAGTGTTTGCCGTCGGTCCAATCGGTTTGAACTTGCAAATCACCCCGCAAAGAACCGTACGGAATAACCTTTGGCAATGTGCCAGCAAGGGCTTTGTCAATCTCTCCCTGGTCTTCTCGTAATTCTGGCTCAATATACGCCATGCCAAGAGCTTTGTATACATCTTGTTCCGTTCTGCATGCCACTAACTTTTTACCCTTATACAGGCCATACTCGTTTAGTTTATACCCCTTGCTTGCAGCATATGTTCGCAGCTTCACATTGTGTTCTTTTGATCCCGTAAAATACTGTAAAGCTGCCCCAAACACGTTTTCTGGCACTATGCGCATGTCTATATCGAAACCCCGGGTCGTTCGCACGGAAACTTTGGTGGATCCCTTGCCCCAGATCTTTTCTTGGGGCACCAACGAAAGAAAATGTCTTATTGCTTGTTCCGGCTTGCTGCTGGTAACCAAAATATCCACGTCGCCAATAGTTTCCTTCATGCGGCGTATGGAACCCGCCACAACCGCCTGCTGTATAGCCGAAGATTGTTGTAGCCTTTCTTGCAAGTCTTCCTCAAAAGGATATATGTCGCCCAGCAGCCACCTTTCCTGCGATCGTTTTACAAACTCAATGCCCTGCAAAATATTCTGCTCTGTTTTTTCGCCAAAGCGTGGCAAATTACGAATCCTGCCGGCTTTTGCCGCTTTTTCCAAATCCCCAAGCGTTTTTATGTTTAAATGCTTATACAAATCGCGCACCATTTTGGGGCCCAAACCCTCCACGCGCACAAGCTCTTCTATGTCTACAGGAATTTTTTTGCGCAGCAGCTCATACTCCTGTATCTTTCCCGTTTTTACGTATTCTTCGATTTTTGCTATCATTCCCTTCCCTATTCCGGGGATTTCGTCTAATCCTTTCGTTCCTTTTGCCGCATAGATGGCTTCTACGTTTTCAGAAAGCGTCTCTAAAACCTCTGCCGCTCGCTCGTACGCTTGCGGCTTAAAAGGCACATCATCTATGCGCAGGTACAAAGCAATTCGGGAAAAAATGGCTGCAAGCTCTTTATTCATTTTCTTACAAAAAAATTTCCTAACATATGTACTCCGTGGTGCACCAAATATATAAGCCCGGCTCCCGCGAACGCAATTTCCGCGGCCCGGATAGCAAGCGCAAACGCGGCTCCTGTTCCCGCTCCAAATCCAAACACGGCAAACCCGGCCGCCTGCAAAGCGTCGTGGGAACCCAGAGCTGCCGGAACAGGAACCAAAATAGCTAAATAGTAAAACCCCAAAATAGTAATGCCCGGGACAAGGGCAATTCCCTTTCCAAAAAAGAACAGCATGGCGACCACCCGCGCCAAAGCAGATATATTTCTTAAAAATGAAAGGGAAACCCCCTGCCAGAAATAGCGGTTGTCTAAACGGAAAAACGCAAACACCTCTTGTTCAACTTCCTGTACATTGCCTTTCTTCCTGCCCAAAAATCCGACAATTGTTTTCTTTTGAAAAATGCGGATGTACAAAACAGATGCCGCCGCAAACCACACTGTTACGAACAGAATAACGGCAAATGTTTTTACCGAATACGAAACGTTGCTCATTGACAGAAAAATCACGCCCCCCGCGACAACAGTTACCACGGTCGAGGTAAGCTCTAAAATATGCTCGATTACCACGGAAGCCATGCCCCGGGAAAAAGGAATATTATACTTATCGCGCAACACCGAACCCCGAAAGACCTCGTTGGCAAAAGGAATAATGGGCACAAAAAATAACAAAGAAAACCCGGACAAAAACGACTTCCATAACTGTAAAAACCCCAGGGAGTATCCCTGGCTTTTTAAGATATATTGCCATCTGAAAACGCCCAGCGCCAAAAAAACTGCCGTGGTTGTAAAAAGGACCGCTATGCTTAGAAAAGAAAGAGTTTGCAGAGACGCCCAAACCTCGTGCCAGCCTATGTACGATATTAAGACGCCAAATAGCACAACTCCGCCCATAAAAGCGGCGGTACCAAGAAAAATACGCTTCATAGCATGATGGTGCATTATACCATAAACCTTGGCAGATGGCTTAAAATCCAATAAGCAAAATGAAGGGGCTCCTTTTGGGGAGCCCTTCTTTGAAAAACTAGGAGTCAAAACGGATCGTGCCGTTCTCGAGGAACGCCACGCTCATGTAGGGAGTAGTACGCGCATACCCTATTTCGCCAGCTTGACTGACAATAATGAGCCCGCCCACTCCTCCTTCCTGCGTGAGATCTTCGAGAGCAAGCTCGGCAGCCCTCGTTGGCGTACTACGAGCTAAGCGTTCCACTGCACGATAGCACAGCTGTACGTTGCGAATTGCCTCGCCTTCTCCTGTGGCACCAGCTATACCGCGCCTGTTGCCGTACAAACCTGCCCCCACAAAGGGGACATCCCCCACCCTGCCAGCCCGGGTTCCGGTCCAGCCTCCCGTCGAGACAGCGATGCACAGCTCACCATACTGGTCGCGCACAGCAACTCCCACTGTCCCTGTGTGGTTATTTGCCGGTCTGGTGGCTAGCCACTCTTCATACAACGCACGCGATCTAGGAGTAATTAGTGGGGTTGGGTCGCAAGAGGGAATTCCTTTCAATCGGGCAAAACGCTCCGCATCTGTGCCGGTGAGCACCTCGTTGCCTCCTTCCAGCATTACAGCCCTCGCTACAAGAATAGGATTTTTGGTGGTACCTGGAAGTGCGGCCACGCCCCCGCTTCGGACTAATCCATCGGAGCTTACTACTAGTATCCCAGCGTCCAGCTGGGGTCGTCCCTCCTCGTTAAGATAGGCTCCTTTTGGCCCTGCGTTGAAACTAGGATTGTTCTCGAAAGATATAACCCCAACTACAGCAGCTTCTTGTGCCCTTCCTCCATCGAGCATAATCTGATGAGCCACAAAAGCAGCATGTACGCATCCCTCCTGGATGCGCCTTGCCTCTTCTTCGTCCACAGGCCCAGACCCCGCTCCGCCGTGGACGAGAACCGCAACGCGGCCAGAATGAATGTTTGCGTCCACGACATTTCCTCCTTCTAGGTTAAAGTAAAAATGAACTTCGATACGCCTTGTGCGTCAACTAATAGTACGTTTACTTTTTCTATTTGTCAAGTGTAAAGTTGCCTTTCGGGATTCCCTTTAAGTATGATTCAAAAGAAGAAAATGACTTCAACACCGTGAATCTCTTGAGAAACTCCTCCGCTTCTTTGTGATTTCCCAAGGCGATATAGTATTCAATAATAGAAGTAAGTTGATTTATCGCAAGAAGAGCACGGTACGAATCAAAATAAAATCCTTTTGAACGCTTCGTCAACGCCTTTCCTTTGCGAAGAAACTCCAAAATAATAGCGCCCCCTACCGCATAAGGACTTAAGTGCGGCCTTGCTGAAAGCGAAGCGTAAAAATACAAACTATGGCATACAGTTGCAAGAGTAATTGCCTCTAACTCTTTCTCCGTTAAACTATCTTTTAATATAAGAGTGCCGCATCCCTTAACGCCCAGTAAATCCGTAAAAAGTTCGTCGAAGTAAGGGAATAATTCCTGAAGCCGTCCAGAGGCATCCTCATAACGCATTAAAGAATGGCACGCTTCATGAAGCACTGAGCTTTGCAAAAATGCTTTTTCTAGCTCTTCTTTTGAAAACCTTCTTTGCGTACTTTCATCAAACACTTGTTGAAAGGTAGGGAAAAGCCAGTTCTCAAAACGCCATTTTAAAGTTGGCTTGAACAGGGTAAACATAGTCCCATGCTCCTTAATTAAGTATAAGTCAGCCGAAGAAGGAAGGTTATTTCCCACAAACATAAAATCGGCAACCAAACCAGAAAAAAGGATAGTATCTTCTATGCGTATTTTTACTTGGTCAATCTTTGCCCTTCGCGCGCCAGGCAAATACAGGCGGTCACTTGTTAAGATAAGGTCTTTAAACTGGGCCATTCCCCTGGTTGCTTTTTCATCTAGTATTCCAACCCAGCACATATAAGCTCTTTTTTGAAAGAAAACTTGGTCTAAATACCTATCAAATGGGCCAATTACGAAACCAAATTTTGAATGGTCAGTTTTTAACCAAAGTGTATTACTCGCGTCAAAATTATCTTGTAAAAGATCATCCGCTCTGGCCACAAGGTACCTTTGAAAGACTTTATCGTCGCTAAGACCCGCCGCTTCTTTAAGAAGTTGTGCAACCTGGGTAAGCTCTTTTTTAAACTTCTGGCTGTATGGAACTGCCACCAACTCTCCCTGTTTATTTCTTTCTATAAAAGTATAAGGGTTTAAAATTTGAGAGTTTTTCTTTGCCGCGTCTTCAATTTCTTTCTTTCTCGCATCTGCTGGATAAAAATTTGCCCCAGGATATCTGGGGTTTTTTTGCGCAAGATAAAGAAACGAAATAATCTTCGCGGCCTCTATTAATTTTTGAAGAACCTTTTTATCTTGCGAAGAGAGTTTGCTTTGAGAGTTATCTGGAAATATAATAACGTTTTTCATTATTCCTTTTCTGAATACGTGATTTTCAAAATCCTACAATCGTGGTTCACAAGCATAGTTGTTATCTTTACTGTATCGCCCACCCTTAAGCCAAGTAAGCCCTTTCCAAGTGGAGATTCCGTAGAAATCTTTTTCTTTACAGGATCAGCTTCAAGCGTTCCTACAATTGTAAATTCATCAACCTCACCCCCAAGGTCCACTTTCACCGTAGCTCCAACCCCTACTTCATTCCACTGGCTCTTTGGTGGTTTTTTAATAAGCTCCGCGTTCTGCAAAATGTTTTCGTACTCGTTTAGTCTTGCGTCCAGCAGGCTCATATCTTCCTGGAACGCCAGGTATTCCGGGTTTGCTTCTTCCGAATGTAAAATGCTGGGCATTTCACCCATGGTTTTCTGGCGCTTAAACTCGTGGAGTTTCTCGTATTCTTTTTGCACTTTTTCCAGTCCTTGTTTGGTTACGTAAAATCTGTTGGATGTTAACGTGGTCATATAAAAATGGTTAAAAAAATCTGGCTTTTTAGTGGCCAGATGTATTGACTGTCTTGAATACATAACATATTTGACAAGTCCATAAATCTAGCCCGTAAATTGATGAGTGGCTTTATTGCAAATAATCAAGAGGGGTTCAACCGCGGAAAATCTTTTTCTCA
>DASWIZ010000043.1:0-29713 GCA_036397395.1 Minisyncoccota bacterium | reverse complement strand
GTTTGATTCTCCCTCGAACTTTCTCGCGGTTTCCCTGGTACGAATACCGCCAAAAACCATGAGAAAATCCCAGACCAAATTTTCACGTCAAATTCCCCTTTATCCTCCGCTTACCGCTGTTCCATATTGATTACTATTCCCTTTGCTTACAGGGATTAAAGGACATGCGATGGATGGGGCTGGGGCCGTGGACACGGAGCATTTCCAGGTGCTGGGGCGTGCCGTAGCCTTTGTGGCGGTCAAAGCCGTACCGGGGGTATTTTTTGTGCAGGCGGAGCATAAGCCGGTCGCGGGTTACCTTGGCCACTATACCGGCCGCCATGCATTGCAATATCGTGGCGTCGGCCTTTACTATGGCTTTTTGCCTTATGGGCAAATCCAGCAGCATATTCCCGTCTATAACCAAAAAATCAATTATTCGTACTGGCAAGCGAAATGCGCGATCGCGTACTTTATTGGCCAGTGAGTTTTCTGATCGTTTTTGGAGTTTGCGTTCCAGGGCCAAAACCGCTTTTTTCATGGCCAAGCGCGTTGCCTGGAAAATGTTTATCTTGTCGATTTGTTTTTCAGAAACCGCGCCAATCCCCCACTCAACCTGGGAGTTTTGAGAAAGCTGCGCGTAAATCAGCTCCCGCTGTTTTGGGGACAATAATTTGGAATCGCGAAGGTTGTACGTATTATGTATTAAGTATTTTGTATTAAGAAAAACAAACGCCGAGGCCACCACAGGCCCCGCCAAAGGTCCCCGCCCCGCTTCGTCAATTCCTACAATAACCTGCTTCATATTAACTCTTGACAACGATAGCCAACTTGCTATAATACAAACATCACCACGGGTAGGGCAGGCATACAGGTTTGTCTGTATGTAGACCCCCCGGATGAGCGCCGCCGGTTTCCGGCGGCGTTTTCATTTTCCGGTTTGTAGGCCGAGCCGCTTTTGTAAGTCATTCAAGAAAGTAAGACCGACAGATCGGGGAAGTGAACGGCGAAGGAGTATGGAGTATTTATGCTTATCTGGCACAATAACACGGGCAAGTTTGTTTCGATCGTGCAGGTAACTTACCAAACAGTAAAAATCGCCGTCGCCTGAAACAATAACGGCTTTGTCGTAATTTCGGTATTCATGCATAGCTTGGAGTACCAGCTCCGCGTCAACATTTCCTTTTACCGAATCCCCATTCCCTACCACGGGCTTGAAAATAATGTCATAGCCATAACGTTCCATTGTTTCATAGATTTTTTGGTGTTTAGGAATGAACCCAATAAAAAAATATGCCTTGGTCGCGCCGTATTTTTCCCGCAAGTAGATACGAAATTTTTTGTAGTCGAGCCGCCACCCTTGAGCCTCAATCCCTTTGTAGAGATTCTGGCTATCGATAAAAGCGTAGTTGTTTTCTTTCTCCCACCGCATAAAACTAATATAGCAAAAATCTCTTACGCATTAAAGTTTGTGCGGCTCGGCCAAAGGGCCACGGCCAGCTTCGTCTATACCCACAATAATCTTTTGCATTGAGGTATTGTAGCAAAAGAGCTAGAATAAAGTACATGGCGCAGAAATTTACGCATTTACACGTGCATTCGCACTATTCGCTTTTGGATGGCCTGCCGAAAATCGGGCAACTTTTGGATTATGTGAAGGAGCAAGGGATGGAATCGGTGGCGTTGACGGATCATGGAAATTTGTACGGCGCCGTGGAGTTTTACAAAAGAGCAAAGGAAAAGGGCATAAAGCCCATATTGGGATGCGAGATTTATTTGGCATACGAAGGCATGGCAGACAGGCGCCCGCAAATAGACGACACGATTTATCATCTTATCGTACTCGCAAAAAACGAAAAAGGATTTCAAAACATTATAAAACTGCTCACCAAAGCGCATTTGGAAGGCTTTTATTACAAGCCGCGGGTGGACGAAGAACTGCTGGCAAAACACGCGGACGGGCTCATCGCGCTGTCTGGGTGCCTGCAGGGAAAAGTTTCAAAGCTTGTTTTGGCTGGCAAGCTCGACGAAGCCGAAAATCAAGCTTTACGCTACCAGGGCATATTCGGCAAAGGAAATTTTTATTTGGAGCTGCAAGACCACCCTAATATTCCAGAACAAAAAAAGGCGAACGACGCGCTGGTTGCAATTTCAAATAAAACCGGCATTCCCGTGGTGGCCACGGCAGATTCGCATTATTTGCGCAAAGAAGACGCGGAAGCCCAGGACATCTTGATGCTTATAAATACAGGCGCAAAACACGACGACCCGGAGCGCCTTACAATGAAGGCGGAAGATTTTTCTTTGAAGTCTGCCAACGAAATGGTTGAACTCTTTAAGGATATTCCGGAAGCCATAGAAAATACGCAAAAAATTGCCGAGCAATGCAACGTAGAGCTGGAGCTTGGCAAAAACATACTCCCCCATTTTGATTTACCCGAAGGGAAAACTGCCGATGACTATTTAAAGGAACTTTGTTATTTGGGTTTGGAAGAAAAGCCGCAGTATAAAAACTCGCGGGAAGCAACGGATCGCCTGGAATACGAGCTGGACGTGATTCGCCAAACCGGGTTTGCCGACTATTTTTTAATTGTGCACGACTTTGTGAACTGGGCAAAGCAAAACCGCATTGTGGTGGGGCCGGGCCGCGGGTCGGCGGCAGGATCGATAGTTGCCTACTTGCTGAAAATTACCAACGTAGACCCTATTCGCTACAAATTATTGTTTGAGCGGTTTTTGAACCCCGAACGGGTGTCCATGCCCGATATCGATTTGGACTTTGCCGACACGAGGCGCGACGAGGTTATTGAATACGTTGCACAAAAATACGGTAGAGACCGCGTTGCCCAAATTATTACCTTTGGGACTATGGCCGCCCGCGCCGTGGTGCGCGACGTTGGCCGGGCCTTGGGATACGAATACGGGTACTGCGACAAAGCGGCAAAAATGATCCCGTTCGGCAACTCTTTGCAGGAAGCATTAGACAACGTGGATGAATTTAAGGAACTGTACGAGAGCGACGAAAATGCCAAACGGCTTATTGACCTGGGCAAAAAGCTCGAGGGCGTGGCACGCCACGCCTCCACGCACGCGTGCGGCGTGGTGATAGCGGCCGAACCCTTGGACACGCGCGTTCCGCTCCAGCACCCCACGCAAAGCGACGAGGCCATTGTTACCCAATTTGAAATGCACGCGGTGGAAGACATCGGCCTTTTGAAAATGGATTTCCTGGGGCTGAAAAACTTGAGCATTATTGAAGAAACATTAAAACGCATATACGCCATTCGAGGCAACAATATAGATATTGATACAATTCCTTTAGACGACCCAAAGGTATATAAGCTTTTGCAAGAGGGCGATACCACAGGCGTGTTCCAGCTGGAATGTCTATCGGGCGACACAATCGTTTCGAACACAACGATTAAAAAGTTATACGAGAAAAAAAATAAGGAAATGCTAGAAGCGGTGTATATTGATGAGGGAAAAGTCCACAAAACACGCGTCAAGGGAATTTTCAAAAGCGGGAAGAAGAAGATGTACGCTGTAATTACAGAGAACGGCTGGCATATCAAAGCTTCACAAGATCATAGTTTCTTCACGGAAAATGGGTGGAAGAAGCTCGGAGAGATTGCTCCCGGAGAAAGAGTTTTGATGAAAACAAAAGCAAGACACCTTGTCTATAATGCCTGTTTGAGTTGTGGCATCCAAATTGATGGGCAGAAAGAAGGGAAAAGTAAATTTTGCTATCGATGCTCTGCGTTTTTCTATAAAAATCCGAGGAAAAAAGAATCGCGCGAAAAAATTCGAAAGGCAAGAATAAAATTCTACAAAGAAGGAGGGAGGCCGTGGAACGATGGCTTGACAAAAGAAACGAACGAGATTCTCGCGCGGACGGGGAATAAAATAGGGGCTGCCCTCTATGGGAGGACGTGGGAGAACTTGCACGGAAAAGAAAAAGCGGAAGAACTACGAGCCTTCCATTCACGCAGAATGAAAGGACGAAATAATCATATGTTTGGACGACGGGCGCCTCATCGAAGGGGAGGATTCCGGCAAGATCTCAGACACTATGTGCGCTCAAGTTGGGAGGCTGATTTTGCAAGAATACTTAAACTACATAATCTTGAATATGAATACGAACCAAAAACCTTCGAGCTCGTCAGGGAAGATGGGAACATTCTCCACTACACTCCCGATTTTTATGTTAAAACACAGAATACTTTTTATGAAATCAAAGGATGGATGCACGAACTGGATCAGGAAAAGATCGATTTGTTTCAGAAGCAATACCCGCAATATCGTTTTACGGTCATCAACACTACTAAATTCGCGGAGTTCGCAGTGAAATATAAATCACTTATACTTTGGGAGTGTCCACGCGTTCCATTTCATCGAAGTTTTGATTTCTTAGTTGTAAAGAAGATAAAATATGCTGGACTCGAAGAGACATATGATATCGCGATGGAGGAGCCGGGGAATAACTTTGTCGCAAACGGATTTGTGGTTCATAATAGCGGGGGCATGCGCCGCTACCTAAAAGAACTTATGCCCACCGAGTTTGAAGACATTATTGCCATGGTGGCCTTGTACCGGCCGGGTCCCATGGAGCTTATTCCCGATTACATTGCTCGCAAGCACGGCAAAAAGAAAATTACGTATGTTCACCCAAAACTAGAGCCGATTCTCAACAATACCCAGGGCATCTGCATTTACCAGGAACAGTTAATGCAAATAGCGCGCGAACTTGCCGGCTTTTCTATGGGCGAGGCTGACGTTCTGCGCAAGGCCGTGGGCAAGAAAATTGAAAGCCTGCTTTTGGAACAGCAGGAAAAGGTGGTTTCCGGCATGGTAAAAAACGGCATTCAGCCAAAAGTTGCCAACCAATTGTGGGAATGGGTTTTGCCGTTCGCGCACTACGGATTTAACCGCTCGCATTCGGCGTGTTACGCCACCATTGCCTACCAAACGGCATGGCTCAAAGCAAACTATCCTTTGGAATTTATGTCTGCCTTGCTTACTTCCGAACGTAATGATATAGAGCGTACCGCGTTTGTCATAGAAGAATCCCGCAAAATGAAAATTGAAGTGCTGCCCCCGGACATAAACGAAAGTTTCGCGTTTTTCTCCGCCGTTCCCGAGAAAAACCAAATCCGGTTTGGGTTGCTGGCGATAAAAAACGTGGGTGAGGGTATTGTGGCTTCCATTATTAAAGAACGCAAGGAAAACGGGCCATATGTGTCGATACATGACTTTATAACCCGCGTGGCCACCAAAGACCTAAACAAAAAATCCATGGAAAGCATGATAAAAGCCGGAGTGTTTGACCAATTTGGCGAGCGGAACCAGCTATTGGGCAACATGGAACGGCTGCTTGGCATTGCCCGGGAAAACCAAAAGGCAAAAGAAAACGGCCAAAAAGGCTTGTTTGACAACCAGCCCCAGCTCACCAACGGCTCTGCCTTGCAGCTGGAGGCCGCGGAACCCGCCAAAGAATCGGAATTGCTCTTATGGGAAAAAGAACTGCTTGGGCTGTATGTTACCTCGCACCCCTTAAAAGGCATTAAACATATTTTAGAAAGCCGCGCCTTGGCAATTCGCTCGCTGGAAGAAGCAATGCAGGAACTGCAAAATACCCGACAACAGTTTCGTTTTAGCAGGCAGCGGGAACGTTTGCGCATTGGCGGCATTATTTCTTCGGTAAAGAAAATTATTACCAAGGCGGGAAAACCCATGCTGTTTATGGGGCTGGAAGACTTAACTGATAAAATCGAGGTGGTGGTGTTTCCTTCGGTTATTGAGAACTACGCGGCCATGCTGCGGGAAAACAACATAGTGTTTATAACCGGGCGCCTGGACTCCCGCGATGGCGAAAAAAAGTTCCTCGCCGAAGAAGTCGAAGAAATCGTCACTTCGTAATTTTGTAACTTGCGGGCGGGAAATCCGTTTGGTATAATAGAGAATGGAGTGGAGAGAGTATATTCCTACCGATTTATCGGCTGAACAGCGAAAAGGATTGTCGGAAATAGCAAGAGATATTGGGCAAGTATCTTTAGCGTCAGTGGTAATCCCCGCATTTATTCCCAGTGTTGAGTTTTCTCTTCTTGGATTTGGCTTCGTGGCTATGTTCGCCTTTTGGGGAATAAGTATAATTTTAGTAAGAAATTTATGAATACAACAGGCCTTTTAGTATTTTATGCGATAATCGGATTTTTGGCCGTAATCGGGGCGCTTCTCACGTACGCTGTTTTAACTACGCAACACGAAAAAGAAAAACGAGAACGACACGATCACTAATTCTATGGACATCAACACAATTCTTTATATTGTTATAACAGGAGAATTAGTCTTGGCTTTTGCCATTCTCGGCCGAACAGTTTGGGTTACGCGCAATAAGCACGACCACAAAAAAGGCCACTAAAAACTTGCTAGTATTTTGGCTTTCGCTAGTGATTTCCTCCTTATTGAGAGGAAGTTTTTTTTATGGTAGAGTATGATAATTACATGAAAAAGGATCCAATGGACAATATTAGGCATTCGTTTGCGCATGTGCTGGCCTCGGCCGTAAAAAAGCACTACCCCAAGGCGCAACTTGGCATTGGCCCCGTTATTGAAAACGGGTTTTATTACGATTTCGGAAAAGTAAAAATTACCGACGAGGATTTGCCCAAAATCGAAAAGGAAATGCGCCAAATCGCCCAGGGCAACCATATATTTAAAAAAGAGTTGTGGAACATTGCCAAAGCAACTCGGCACTATAAAAAGGAATTGCAGCCTTTTAAGCTTGACCTAATAAAGGAACTTAAAAAAACTTCAGCCAAAGTCGGTATGGTGTATACGGGCCTGCCCGGCCAGGGCGACATTTTCCTCGACCTGTGCCGTGGCGGACATGTAAAAAATACTTCAGAACTTCCCATTGATGCTTTTAAGCTTACCAGGGTAGCGGGAGCTTATTGGCGGGGTGACGAGAAAAGCCCCATGCTTACGCGCGTATATGGAGTGGCGTTCCAGACCAAAGAAGAGCTGGATAAATATCTTTGGCAGCAGGAAGAAGCAAAAAAGCGCGACCACCGCGTGCTGGGTGAAAAGCTCAAGCTCTTTACGTTTGCGCCGGAAGTAGGGCCTGGCCTGCCTTTGTGGCTGCCCAACGGGACTATTGTACGGGATGAAATCGAAAACAAAGCAAAACAGGTGGAAAAAGAATGGGGTTACCAAAGGGTGGCCACTCCGCATATTGCCAAAGAAGACTTGTACAAAATGTCGGGGCACCTTCCCTACTATGCCGACAGCATGTATCCCCCCATGAAACTGGACGACGGCAATTATTATGTAAAAGCGATGAACTGCCCGCACACGCACATGATTTATAAGGCAGAGCCCAAGAGTTATCGCGATTTGCCGGTTCGTTACGCGGAGTATGGCACGGTGTATCGCTACGAGCGATCGGGCACGTTAGCCGGGCTTTTGCGCGTGCGCGGATTCACCCAAAACGACGCCCACATTTACTGCACCGCAGAACAAGCCGAGGAAGAATTTTTGAAAGTAATGAAACTGCACGAGTATTGGTACAAGGAAGTTTTTGGCATTGCCGACTTTTACATGCGGCTTTCCCTGCCTTCCAAAGACAAGAAAAAATACGCGGGAGCCCCCGAAGGCTGGAAAAAAGCGGTGGTAATCGTAAAGGCCGCAATGAAGCGGTCTGGTTTGCCGTTTGCGGAGGTAGAAGACGAGGCCGCGTTTTACGGCCCAAAAATAGATTTCCAGATTAAAAGCGTGATTGGCCGCGAAGAAACAGCTTCTACCAACCAGCTCGATTTTATCGCCACGCAGCGCTTCGGGTTAACCTACCGCGACACGTTAGGCAAAGAAAAACCCGTGTACGTAATTCACCGGGCGCCGTTGGGTTCGCACGAACGGTTTATCGCGTTTTTAATTGAACATTACGCAGGCGCGTTTCCTGTATGGCTGGCGCCAGAGCAGGCGCGCATTTTACCCATTTCAGATAAGTTTTTAGAGTACGCGAATGAGGTTGCCAAAAAGCTTGGGGCTTTGCGCTTTTTTGTGGATGCCAGCAACGAAAGCCTTGGAAAAAAGATCCGTGAAGGTGAAACCATGAAAGCCCCCTACCTGCTTATTGTGGGAGAAAAGGAACAGCAGGCAAAGCAGGTTAGCGTCAGAAAGCGCGGCAAAGGCGACCTTGGAGCCATGGATACGGAACGTTTTACACAACAAGTACAAAAAGAAATAGAAAGGTATTTGTAACATATGCAAACCAAACAAAGGGTTCAAGAACTTATCGCAGAATATCAAAGGTGGTACCGAAAAGCCGACATAAAAGAGACCGAGGATGTTATTGCCGTAGACGAGGTAATCGCCCGGGTAGCTTCTTTTTATGAAAAAATTCGCGGTATTGTGGACTGGCGCGAGGAGCATTTGCTGCGCAAAACCGCCATTGAGCGCATATTAAAGCGCCGCATGGCGACAAACAATTTTGACGAAGATTTTGCCGAGCGGTTCCTTTCAGAACTGGTGCGCGGCGGCCATTTCCCGAACAGGCGCATTACATACGTAAAAGTGGAAGAAATTCAGCGCGTTGTGGAAAAGTACCTGTTTATATTGCAAGGATCGCCGAAAAAAGAAATAGAAGAGTGGTTGTTTTCCCTGGCCGCGGTCGAGGTGGAAGAAGAGCTTTCTTTGCCGTTGCGCGAGCGCGCGCTTATTAATTTTATGACCGAAGACCTAAACGAAGGGCTCGCGATAAACGGCAGAAAGAGCGTGCAGGAAACGTTGTCTGAAGAAGCGAAAATTCTTCAGCTTTTTGTGGCGGTGCAGCGGGCCATGTTTAAGTTAGATAACGCCACCATCACCTTCCATATTCTCGAACGCTTTTACGCAGACTGGCAAAACCCATCGCAAGAAACATTGGAATACGTACGGGATAACGTTTCCAGGCTGTATGAAAATATCAAAAAAATATTAGATCACCCATACGCGGAAAAGTTTTACCAGACCGCCGAAAAGTTCGACACGCCGTATTTGCTGCTGCACGACGTCATTTCCTCGGATCCGGAAAAATTTGAGCAGTTACTGGAACAACCGGCAGTATTGGAAGAAGAAATCCGCCAGGCGTATAACCGCCGCCACTCCAGACTGCGGGGCAGGCTTATGCGGGCCGCTTTTTACAGCACCATTTCCATTTTTATTACAAAGATTTTAGCCGTTCTTGCCGTTGAAATTCCCGTAGAACGGTATTTTGGGGAATCGATTAACTTTATTGCCATTGGGCTAAGCGTAAGTATTCCCGCGCTGCTTATGCTTGTGCTGGTATTGTCGGTTAAAACCACTTCCAGGGAAAACTTTGAGCGCGTAACCATAGAAGTAATGAAAATACTGCAAGAGCGCGATGAAAAAACCACGTATACCATGGCGCTTCCAAAAAACCGGTCAGGCGGCGTAATCGGGTTGGTCTACGGTTTTTACGGCCTAACCTTTTTACTTTCCTTTGGCGTTTCAGTATACATACTGGGCCGTTTGCACTTTCCCCCATTCTCCATATTTGTATTTTTAATGTTTTTGTCTCTGGTGCTGTTTGGGGGAACCCGCATTCGCCAGCGCGCAAGAGAACTTATGATAGAACCTGAAAAGGAAAACTTCGCGCAAAATCTGCTGGACATTTTTTCGCTTCCCATGATCCAGGTTGGGCGCGTGCTTTCTGCCCAAATTGCCAGATATAACATTGTTTTGTTGGCGCTAAACTTTTTAATTGAGGTGCCGTTTCAAATGTTTGTGGAGTTTTTGGAGCAATGGCGTGGTTTTCTCCGAGAAAAGAAAGAAGAGATACATTGATAGTAATTGTCGGCCCAACTGCTTCGGGTAAAAGCGACCTAGGGGTAGCACTGGCCCAAAAGTTTGCGGGTGAGGTTGTTTCGGCAGACTCTCGGCAGGTATACAGGGGCCTGGATATTGGCTCTGGCAAAATTACCAAAAAAGAAATGCTGGGTGTCCCCCACCATCTTTTAAGTGTAGCTTCACCCAAACGCAAATTTAGCGTAGCCCAATACCAAAAACTTGCCCAAAAAGCCATACGCGACATTCAAAAACGCGGCAAACTGCCCATTCTTGTTGGCGGCACCCCGTTTTATGTGTACGCCGCGGCAGACGGCTCGCTGTTTCCCGAAGTAAAACCAAACCCCAAACTGCGCGCCGAACTCGAAAAACTATCAACCGAACAGCTTTTGGCAAAACTCAAAAAGCTGGATCCAGAAAGGGTAAGCACCCTTCAACAAAGTTCAGGGCAGGACAAAAACAAACGTCGTCTCATCCGCGCGCTTGAAATCGTAATTACGACCGGAAAACCAGTCCCTAAGTTAAGAATGGGCGAAAACGGTTTTCGCCCAGACCTGTTGATGATTGGCGTTAAGCGATCGCCCGAGGAGCTTAAACAAAGAATCCACGATCGTTTACTTGAACGTCTTAAGCATGGAATGATCAACGAGGTGGACCACTTGCACGACGCAGGCCTTTCATGGAAAAGATTAGAGGAGTTCGGATTAGAGTATCGAGATGTCGCAAAATATCTACAGGGTAAAATCAGCAAAAAGGAAATGATAGAGAATATCCAAAAAGAGTCAGAGGACTTTGCTCGCCGCCAAATGGTATGGTTTAAAAAAGATCCTCGCATCCATTGGGTTTCTTCATACCCCGAAGCTAAAAAACTTGTTGACCTTAAAGGTCAACAAACTTGAGTAGGGTTTCGCGGGCGGTTTGCGGATCTACGGCGCCTTTGGTTTTTGCCATCATTTGACCAACCAAAAATTGTAGGGCGTTTTCTTTGCCTTTGCCAAAATCTTCTACCGCTTTTGGGTTGGCGGCAATAATTTCCTTTGCTATTCTTTCAATTTCACCAGAGTCTGAAACTTGGGCCAACCCCTCGTCTTGTATAATGTGGTCTGGATCTGCTCCGGTTTCAAACATCTTTTTGAGAATAAGTTTGGCGCTTGAACTGGAAATCCTATTCTCAACTATGAACTGCATAAGTTCTGAGAAGTTCTCTGGGGTAATCTTGAAATCGACACTCTCCACAGAATCGCCCTTTAGTAGACCTTGAAGATCTGAAGTAATGTAGTTGACGGAAAGCCTTGTACTTTTTTGTAGCATATCAGCAGTAAGACTAGTACCTAATTCGCTCGTCACATTTTCAAAATATTCGCCCAATTCCCTATCTTTTATCAGCAAATCTGCCTGCTGGTCGTCCAGGTTATATTGCTGCTGGAACCTTTGCTTGCGCAATTGCGGAAGTTCTGGCAGTTCTTGGCGCAGTTTTTCGATATCTTGTTTGCTAAACGTAAACGGCGGAATATCGGGCTCGGGGAAATACCGGTAGTCGTGCGCGCTTTCTTTTTCGCGCTGGGAAAATGTTTCCTGTTTGTTCTCGCTCCAGCCGCGCGTTTCCTGTACTACTTTTTCGCCCTTGTCTAAAATTTCGGATTGTCGCCCGATCTCATATTCTATAGCTTGCTCAACAACACGAAACGAGTTTAGGTTTTTAATTTCTACCTTGGTACCGAATTCTTTTTGTTCCTCGGGCCGAAGCGATATATTTACTTCCACGCGCATTTGCCCTTTTTCCATGTCTGCGTCTGACACGCCTACATACCGCAAAATGAGCTGCAGTTGCCGGCCGAATTCCGAGGCTTCCTTGCCGTTTGTAATGTCGGGCTCGGTAACCAGCTCCATTAAAGGCACACCCGCGCGGTTAAAGTCCACCAAAGAATAATCCGTTCCCTGCGGATGTTGCGAACGACCTGTATCTTCTTCCAAGTGAATTCGGGTAACACGAATATCGCGGCCAAACACTTGTAACATTCCACCTTGGCAAAACGGCAAGTCGTATTGGCTAATTTGGTAGCCTTTCGGCAAATCCGGATAAAAGTAGTTTTTGCGGTCGAATTTGGAATACTCCGCGATATCGCTGCCCAAAGCCAAGCCTACTTTTATAACCTGGTTAATGGCTTTTTCGTTTGGCACAGGAAGCGTGCCTGGATGCCCCATACAAATAGGGCAAATGTTTATATTAGGTTTTTTCTCTAGCGGGTCGTTCTTGCACGAGCAAAACATCTTGCTCTGCGTTTTCAGCTCCGCGTGCACCTCTAATCCTATGGTTGGAATGTAGTTACTCATTGTAATGCCTGTATAACATCTTTGGTAACTTTTTCAATAGGCTGTTCGCCGTTTATAATTGTCCACTGGCCAAACGCGTTTTTTTCTGCAAGTTCCCTGTATAGTTTGGCTAAATCTGCAAGAAACTGCCGGTTTGACTCGTTGCGGTCCAGATTTCCGTCTTTTTCTTTTGTTTTTCGCTCGATTGAGGTTTCCGCTGAAATATCTAAAAGTAGTACTTTATCCGGTACGGGAAGTCGAAACATTTGCGCAATGTATAAAGCATTTTCAAGCGGAACCCCGTTTAAGCACTGATACGCTATGGTGGCAGTAAAGTATCGGTCTGCCACAATGGTCTTTCCCTGCCCCAGCCACTGCCCTATTTTTTCTTTGTCTTTTAGGAAATCCGCGAAATACAGCAAAAACTGAACTTCTTTTGAAAACTCATATTTGTTGTGCAAATAGTCGTGTATAAGCCGCGCAATCGGCCCCGTGTAGTCGGGATATGCGTGTTGGACAACATCGATTCCCTGTTTTTTCAGCGTTTCAGCAAGCATATTTGCTTGCGTCTCTCCTCCACTTCCATCGATACCTTCAAATACAATAAATTTTCCTTTGAACATAACTATAGCAAGCGATTATGAATTACCCGATATTCGCAAAGAACACTGGACGATCCGTTTAATTTTTGCACAGAAACAAGTTCTAACTTCGAGTCAAGAGTTTTTGTAAACAAACCCATACCATGGCCAAATAAGACCGGTTCGTATGTAAGATATAAGGTGTCTATAAGTCCGCGCTCCATAAACATAGTATAAATGGTAGCGCCGCCGCAAACTGCAATTTCTTTGAAACCGCGTTTTGCTAAGTTCTCAATAAGTTTTGCTGGTTCCTCTTCGGTTACTTCAACGCCCGGCAAATCTTTTTCAGTTTTGGAGTATACAATATTAAGCCGATCGGGAAGCGGCCTGCCAATGGTTTTGTAAGTATTTAAACCCATAATAATAACGCCCGCTTCCTTGGTTTTTTCAGTAAAAAACTTCTTGTCTTCTTTACTGGTCCAAGAAGCCAAGTGGTCAGAACTTTTTGCGATAAATCCATCCGCGGTTAATGCCGCAATAAGAAACACTTTCATGTTTTAGACTTGAGTTTCTCGTTGGTCGGTGGTGGTGCGGCCGCCTTGCCATTGGCCGCGGTACATGTTTCCTTTGCCTTTTACCTCGAAAAACATAATATGCACTACGCGCGCGCCCATTTCAAGGCGAAAATCCTCCTGCCGAAAATTATAAATACCCATGTTTAGTTCGCCGGCGTATCCAGGAGGAACTTGTCCCCCAAACACATATAGGCCGGAACGAAACAGGGTAGAACGCGGAGTCATTATAGCCAACAAACTCTCTGGCATATTCACTCTTTCCACGGTCTTTACAATATAGTAGGTGTTTGGCTTGAGTGTTACTTGAAGTGTTTGACCTTCTTCGTATTTTGCCACAGAAGTCATTTCTGGTGTTTCGCGCTCGGTTATGCCCAAAAAGCCCTGCCCCGAAATTTCGTACAACTCCCCTACCCGCAAGTCAAACCCAGCCCCCTCTGGATTTTCCAGCTCGCGCTGGGAAAGGTTTTCTACTAATGTATTTTCTTTTACTAACTTGTGAAGTTCTTCAATGCCTAAAGTCATAGTAATGTTTTGTCGTTTAATACTTTGTATTGCAAGACTATAGAGTTTTTGTTAAGCATGTGGGTTTTTTCCAGCTCCAGTTTCCTACCGAGCTTTTTCGTGAACAAACCCATTCCCAGACCGAAGAATACAGGCTCCATCGTGAGATATACGGTATTCACTAAATCTGCTTCCATAAACATGGTGTAAATTTGGGCGCCGCCGGGAATATTTTTTTCGGTTTTGGAATATACAATATTGAGGCGGCCAGGCAAGGGACGGCCAATGGTTTTGTAGGTATTGAGGCCCATAACTACGACGCCCGCTTCCTTAGTTTTCTCAATAAAAAACTGCTTGTCTTCCTTACTGGTCCAGCTGGCCAGATGCGACGAATTCCGGGCTATAAAGCCGTCTGCCGACATTGCCGCTATGAGAAAAACCTTCATTGTGGTATAATATCATAATGCATCCCGAATACCAATATCTCAATTTGCTGCGCGATACTCGCGAAAACGGGTCTGATAAACCGCTTTTTTTCACGCCCGAGGTGCTTTCGCAGTATGAAGATAAAGGAGAAGATCCTCCCTCTATCCGATCGGTTTTCGGGCGCCAGATGCGTTTTGACCTCTCTGAAGTCTTTCCCCTGCTTACCACGAAAAAGGTATTCACGCGCGGGATTATCCATGAGCTATTATGGTTTCTTTCCGGCAGTTCCAACATTAAATACTTGGTGGATAATAACGTTCATATTTGGGATGAGTGGGCGTGGAAACGCTACCATAAGCATGCGCTTGCCGGGGAGCATCCTGATATAGTACAAGAAGAATTTATCGCAAAGCTTGCGAGTGAAGACACCGATAGCGACTTTGTAAAAAAATGGGGCGATCTCATTACCGTATACGGCCGCATGTGGCGACGGTGGCCAGCTTCTGATGGTCGTGAAATCGACCAGCTTGGCTGGGTTATCAAGGGCCTCCGGTCAAAACCATATCGCAAGTCTTATGTGGTTTCAGGATGGAATCCCGACTTTATTTACGAGATGGCTTCGCCTGGCAACGCAAACGAGGTACCGCCGTTTTGCCATACCACGTTTCAATTTGCCGTAACCAATAACAAGCTTCACTGTGCGCTATACCAGCGGAGCGGGGATATGTTTCTGGGCGTACCTTTCAATATCGCCAGCTACGCATTGCTGGCACGAATGATGAGCCAAATTGTTGGGATTGAGCCAGGAGAGTTTGTACATTTTTTGGGAGATGCGCATATTTATTCCAATCATTTTGACGCGGTTACCGAGCAGCTTTCTCGAGAACCGAAGCTGTGGCCTACTCTTACGCTCAACCCTAACGTGAAAGAAATCGACGATTTTACATTCGAGGACTTCACTATAGAAAATTACGACTCTCATCCTGCCATTAAAGCAGAAATCGCCAACATCGGCGGGTTTTAGCCGCCCGGGAATTAATAGGCAAAAATCGCGGCCAGGTTTGCCCTTACTTGTTTTAAGAATCTCTCCTCGAGCGTGCCCAACTCTCCGAGAACTACCGCTTTTTCTAATGTAGCAATTTTGCTGCAAATAATTACCGAAGCTACTTTTAAGCCATTTTCCCTGCTTGGGATAATGCCAACAACATATTTTCCCTGCTTCGGTTTTGAAGAGATAAAAGCAACAATGACATCTTCGTTGAGAGGTTCTGCCGACAACACAAGTGCGGGCCTAACCTTTGCGGCAGTTAAATTGGTAAAGGGAAAAGGCACGAGTACAATAGCGCCCTGCTTAGGCATATTTCTTTTTTAGGTCGTCTACGGAGTACAAATCGGGCTCTTGTTCAAGAAAAGAAAAGCTTTCAGAGTACGCATTCATATTCGTAATCTCGTTAAGATCCTTGCTATAGTCGTGAGGGAACTTTATGAGTAGCACTTCCGGTTTCTCTCTGCGCCCAATGGCGTATACAGCTCCTGTTTCGCGAACAACGTCCACAAGGGCCTTGATATTTTTTCGCGCTTCTGTTGTTGATAGCGTTTTCATGATACTCTTATTGTACAAAATGTACAAAATCGTGTCAAGGCCTTGAGATCCCACCGCTGCAAAATGGCAAGCTAAAGTTAGCCGCCGTTGAATTCTTGGGAGATGCGGCTGGCGTGGGGGGTGTCGCTTTGTTTTGAGTATTTACGTTTGTCGCTTGCGCCATATGCTTCGCGGGCTGGGCTGGAAAGCGTTTCAAAGGTAAGCGCGCAAATGCGCATGCCTTCGTACAAAATAACCGGCATTTTGCCCAGGTTGCCCAGCTCCATTACCGCCTTGCCAGACCACCCGGGATCGAACCTGGCGGCCGTAGAGTGCACCACAAGGCCCAGGCGGCCCAAAGAGCTTCTGCCGTCCAGCCTAGCCATCAAGTCGTTAGGAAGGCTAAAATCTTCTTTGGTTAAGGCCAGGGCAAAATCGTTTGGCTTTAAAATAAAGGGGTCGCCCTCTCCTACCACAATTTCCTCCATAAGGTTTTCCATATCTACCTTGCGTTTTAAATCCAAATAGGGATAGGGCGAAGGCTTAAACACCTTCATTTTATTGCCCAAATGCAGGTCTAAGGAACACGGCCCCAGCTGTTTGTCGAACTCCGGATATGGGTCCATTGTTACCCGGCCTTCTTCTATGGCTTTTTGAATATCCTGGTCTGAAAGTATCATATAAACATAGTATACAAGCTATTCCACTTTTACTCCCATACTTTTGGCGCTGCCTGCGATAATTTTCATTGCCTGGTCAATGTCGGTGGTGTTTAGGTCTTTCATTTTTTTCTCCGCCACCTCTTTTAATTGCGCTTTGGTTATGGTTGCCACCTGTTTTTTGTTTGGGGTGTCAGAACCCTTTTCCAAGCTAATTGCTTTTTTAATTAAAGCCGCGGCCGGAGGTTCGTGAACCTTAAACGTAAAGGTTCGGTCCTCGTGCACAAAAATTTCCACAGGCAGCTTAAACCCTTGCTGCTCCCGCGTTGCCTCGTTGAACTGCTTAATAAACTCGCCAATGTTTACGCCGTGCTGGGCCAAAGCCGGCCCTACGGGAGGGGCGGGAGTGGCGGCGCCAGCCGGGATATGAACTTTTACTACCGCTTTGATTTTTTTCGCCATGTTATATTTTTTGAATTTGTAATGAATCGAGTTCGACCGGGGTATCGCGCCCAAACATATTTACCAGAACCTTTATCTTTCCGCGCTCCTTGTCTATGCCCGAAACCTTGCCGTCGAAATCCTTAAACGGGCCGTCAATAATTTTTACGCTGTCGCCCATTTCTACGTCAATTTGGTACTGGGGGGCGTCCACGCCCATGCGCTTTTCCAAATATTCAATTTCCTGGCCGGAAACCGGAACCGGCGTGGTGCCAGACCCAATAAACCCGGTTACATTTGGCGTGTTGCGCACCACATACCATGAGTCGTCGGTAACTATCATTTCCACTAACACATACCCGGGGTAAATTTTTTCTTCAACAATTTTTCGCTTCCCGTTTTTAATTTTAATCTTTTTCTCTTTGGGAACCAACACCTGAAAAATTTTATCTTCCATACCCAAAGACTCTATTCTTTGCTTTAGGTTCCGAGCTACGGCATCTTCGTACCCGGAATAGGTATGAATAACGTACCAGTTTTTTTCTCCGACTATTTGCTGTTTTGGCATACCACTAAAAAATTACAATATCTAAATAAGGAAATTGTTTAAGACATACTGGAACAGGTAGTCAAACGAACTTAAAAATGCCGCCACCACCACGGCAAAAGCAATAACAATAATAGTGTCTTTTATGGTTTTGTCTCGGCTGGGCCAGTTTACCCGTTTGCCCTCCACCTTCGTTTCTTTTAAAAAACCAATGAGAACCGTGAAATAATACAGCGGATTTTGCATTTTCATAATATTTCTATCTTAAAACGGCCTTGCGGGGCCAGTGTTTCTATGCCCCTACAGTAGCAAAAAGCCGCCTAAATGTCAAGATTTTGCACGGATTTTGCGTATGTCTGGATAAATTTTTTGCGGGGAAGCACTTCGTCTCCCATAAGTATATCGAACGTGCGGTCTGCTTCCTTGGCGTTTTCAATGCCTACCTGCAGCAGAATGCGGTTTTCCGGGTTCATGGTGGTAGTCCAAAGCTGGTCCGGGTTCATTTCACCCAAACCCTTGTATCGCTGAATATTAACGCCGTCTCCCTTCAACTTGCCAACAATGTTGTCTTTTTCAGCATCAGAGTACGCGTATTCCAGCGTTTTTCCCTTTTTAATGGCATAGAGCGGAGGCTGGGCAATATACAAATAGCCTCGCTCAATTATAGGTTTAAAGTAGCGGTAAAATAGCGTAAGCAGCAGGGCTCGAATGTGAGATCCGTCCACGTCGGCATCGGTCATAATAATAATGCGCCGGTAGCGGACTTTTTCAATGTCAAAGTCTTCCGCGATAGCCGCTCCCAGGGCGATAACCAAAGCCCGTATTTCTTTGGAAGCTAAAATTTTGTCCAACCTGGCGCGTTCCACGTTTAAGATTTTTCCACGCAAAGGCAATATTGCCTGAAACCGCCGGTCGCGCGCCTGCTTGGCAGAGCCTCCGGCAGATTCACCCTCCACCAAATACAATTCCGATTCTTCGGGATTGCGCGACGAGCAATCCGCCAGTTTGCCGGGTAACGCCAACCCTTCCAGTATTCCTTTACGCAACACGGTTTGGCGCGCGGCTTTTGCGGCTTTGCGCGCCTTGGCGGCCAAAATGGATTTGTCCGCTATGGCTCGGGCGTCTTGCGGGTTCCGTTCAAAAAAGTCTGCTAAAGATTCCGCTACCACCGCTTCCACCGCGGATTTCGCTTCGGGATTTCCCAACTTTGCTTTGGTTTGTCCCTCAAACTGCGGCTCTTTCAATTTTACCGAAATTACCGCGGTCATGCCTTCTCGCACGTCGTCGCCGGTAAGCGCTTCCTCGCCTTTCAGCAGGTTGTTTTTCTTGGCGTAATCGTTTAGCATGCGCGTTAACGCGCTGCGAAAACCGGTAATGTGCGTGCCGCCTTCCGCGTTGCGAATGTTGTTGGCGAACGCTTCTTCGTAAATTTCAAACTCTTCGGTGTACCGCATGGCAACTTCCACCACAATGTCGTCACGCTCCCCGTTTACGTAAAAAATATTTTCATGCTTGGCCGCCATGCCCTGGGTTAGGTATTTTACGTACGAAGCCAGGCCGCCTTCAAAATAAAAGGAATATGATTTAGGTTCCTTTTCCCGCGCGTCTATAAACGTAATCCGTACGCCGGACGTCAAATACGCTTGCTGGCGCAAATGGTCCACAATGCGCTTGGTGTCGTATGTAATTTCTTTAAACACCTCCGCATCCGGTTCAAACGTAATGGCGGTACCCGTGCTTTTTGCCGCACCTGTTTTTTTTACCTGGTATTTTGGTTTGCCGCGGCTGTATTCTTGCTGATACTTTGCGCCATCGCGCGTAACTTCGGCTTTCAGGTATATGGAGAGAGCGTTTACAACGGAAACGCCCACGCCATGCAAGCCGCCCGAAACCTTATACGCGCCGCTGCCGAATTTTCCTCCCGCGTGCAGAACCGTAAGCACGGTTTCCAATGTGGATTTCTTGGTTTGCGGGTGCTTTTCTATGGGAATGCCTCTTCCGTCGTCTGAAACCTGCACGCGGTTTTGCGGCAATAAGGTAATTTCAATATTTTTGGCGTACCCGGCCATGGCTTCATCCAAGCTGTTGTCCAAAACTTCCCAAACTAAATGGTGCAAACCGTCGGGCCCGGTGGAACCAATGTACATTCCCGGACGCTTGCGCACCGGGTCCAAACCCTCTAAAACCTGGATATCTTTGGCGCCGTACCCAATTTGTTTTGATATTATTTTCTTGCTTGCCATAAGGGGTTTTCTTCTATTGCTTTTATGATTCGTTCGTGTATTGCATCGACTTCTTTATTCGTAAGCGTTTTTTCGTCTGACTGGTATACAATATGAAACGCGAGGTTTTTCTTGCCGCCGGGCAAATTTCCTCCTTCGAACACATCAAATACATCTATGTCGCGCACCATGGTGCCCCCCGCATCGTGTATCGCGTTCATAACGTCTATAACTTTTGTTTGGCCGGGCGCTAAAATCGCGACGTCTCGAACAATGGATGGATATTTTGGAGCCAGCAGGTATTCTTTTTCCTCCGAAGCCAGTTGAGCCAGCATATCCATATTTATATGAAACGCGACTACGCTTTGCGTTATTTTCAAGCCTTGCGTCACGCGGCTGGAAATTTCGCCCACAAAACCAATTTCTTGATTGTTTACTTTTATCTCGGCAGATTTGCCTGTGTGCCATACTACAGCCCTGCTTTTTTCCGGGGTTGCCTTATAGCTGTCGTACCACACGCCGCTTATGCCCATACTTTCCAGTAAAAAATCAATCACACCTTTTATAGCATAAAAATTGCCGCCTAACACCACAGCTCCCAGCATTTTGGTTTCTTCAAATTTTTTATTCTTTTTCGAAAACACCTTACCCAGCTCGAATATACGAATTTCACCTTGTTTACGGACGTTGCTATGGATATTTTTTAAAAGATTTTCCAGCAATGAATCGCGCATAAAAGCAACGTCTTCGCTTACCGGGTTTTCCAGTTCAATAAGATTTTTTTGTTCGTCTGGCGAATACGCGAACTGCCGCACATCTTTTTGGCCAATAAAAGAATAGTTGTATACTTCGGTAAAGCCCAGTTCTTTCATGCGATCGCGGGTAAATTCCTGCCAAAACAATTCTGAATTTTTCCTGGGCGGCGCCAGGGAAGCCGCGGGAAATGCACTGGGAATGTTTTCGTATCCGTATATCCTTCCAATTTCCTCTACCAAATCTTCCGGGATTTCCAGGTCTAGCCTGCGCGTTGGGACTTCAACGCGCAGCAAGTTTCCTTTATCGGCTACGGTACACCCTAAATCCTGAAGTGTTTTCTTTGCTTTCGGCTTTGGAATTGCCACTCCAAGCATAGACCGCACAAAATCCAAATCCAACAAAATGAGTTTTGGTTTTCCTTTTGCCGGGTATATATCGACAACTTGAACAACTTTGCCGCCAATCCCCCACTCTTGCAATAGCTGGTTTGCCCGTTCCAATGCCTGCATTCCCAAATTGGGGTCGATCCCATGGGCGTAAATGTCAGCTGCTTGCGTGGTGTATTTTAGAATTTTCTTGGTTTTATAAATAGTTGTTGCGTTAAAGTGTGCCGCCTGCAGAAAAATATTTTTGGTGTTGGGTGAAATGCCGCTTACTTTGCCGCCTTTCATGCCTGCCAGGTCTATTAAGCGGTTTGCGTCTTCAATAACCAATGCGCCTTCGGGCAAAGTAAGAGTTTGGTCGTCCAACGTTTCCAGCTTTTCTCCTGCCTTTGCGCGGCGCACATACATACTATTACCCTGGATTTGGTTATAGTCGAACGCGTGCAATGGCTGGCCAAGTTCAAGCATTATAAAATTGGTAAGGTCTACAATGTTATTTATCGAATTTACTCCCACGGCCGCAAGATATTCCCGCGCTTTTTTCGGGGATTTGTCGATCGTTACGCCTTCTACCACAAGTCCGGCATATCGCGGAACTAACGCCCCAGACTCCACTTTTACTTTTAGTTGGGGCAAACTACCTTTCGCGGCTTTTGCCGGTTTTGTTTTTGGCAGTGTTGTTTTTTTGCCCATAATCGCGGAAATTTCTCTTGCCATGCCAATATGGTTTAAGCAATCGTGCGCGCGGTTTGGCAACACGTCTATAGCGAGCACGCTGTCACTTCCTTCTTTCGAGACGCTTTCTACCTCGAACGCGTGCAAACTTAAAAGGTCAGCGAGCTTTTCGGGCGCTGGTAATTTTTCTTTGCTATATTCTTTTAGCCAATTATAAGAAAAAAGCATGTTAAAACTGTTGTAAAAATTTCAAATCGCCTGAATACAAAAGCCTAATATCATCAATTTTATATTTCATCATTGCTAATCGGTCGAGTCCCATGCCAAACGCGAACCCCTTCCATTCTCGAGGAATATAACCCACATTTTTCAACACATTTGGGTGTACCATGCCGGCCCCCATCATTTCCAGCCAATTTCCTTTGCCTTGGCGCATGTCAATTTCAAACGAGGGCTCGGTAAAAGGAAAATAGCTGGGGCGCAAACGCACGGTTGTTTCCTTTTTGAAAAACTGGCTGTAAAACTCTTCGATAATTGCTTTAAAGTTTGCCACGGAAACGTCTTTCCCGATCATTAAACCTTCCAGCTGATAAAAGTTAATTTCGTGGCTGGCGTCGGTAGCTTCGTAGCGAAAAATTCTGCCCGGCGCGATAATGCGCAAGGGCGGATTGTTTTTTTCCATATACCGCGCCTGCACCGGGCTGGTATGCGTGCGCAGCAAGTAATCTGCCGCTTTCGGTTTTAGCCAAAACGTGTCCCACAAATCGCGCGCCGGGTGGTCTTTGGGAATGTTTAACGCGTCAAAATTATACCATTCGGTCTCGATTTCCGGACCCTCCGCAACCGCGAAACCCATGCCGTTAAATATTTCCTGGCACTTTCGCTGGATATGCGTTAAGGGGTGCAAATGTCCTTTGGGCAGTTTGGTTCCGGGAGCGGTAACGTCTACGTGGTCTTTTTTCTCAGCTTCCTCTATTTGTAAAGTCTGCTGCTGCTTTTTTGCTTCGAACGCGGCCTGCAAAGCGTCCCTGGCGTCGTTAGCGGCCTTTCCCCGGATTTTTCGCTCTGCCTCGCCCATACTGGCCAGCGAACGCAAAACCCGGGTTATGTGCCCTTTTTTGCCCAAATACGCGCGAAAAATCTGGTCCAGCTCCTTTAGGTCGCCAGCTGCCGAAATCTCCTTTTTTGCCTTAATTTCCAGAGCCTTTATATCTTCCTTTTCACCTTCCATATTAGTATATTTTACCATAAACCCACCCAAAACTCAATTCCAATAATCCCCAAATAGAGTTGACGGAGGTCTGACCTCCGTTATCTTTACTTCCGTTATCTTTACTCGATACCAACCTCACGCCAATCTCTCAACTCTTTTTTATATTTTACCCAGTCATTTACAAATCTTTTGCATTCGTTTGATCCACCCAATACATCTAAAAGAAATTCTCGTTCCGTAACCGAAGGAAAATTGTCGTTTCCCAAATAATCCAAGTAACTCGACCATTTATATGCCTCTAAAAACTCTATAACTTTTTGCGAGTTTTCAAGACCCTTCTCCTTCCAGTGTGCCTGCAGCAAAGCAATCGGGTTTGTATGAATGTATACAAAAACTGTTCTTAATTGCTCATCGTTTTTAATATGGACATCGTAGAATCTGCCCTGGAAAAGGTGTCCTTTTCGTTCATATTTTTTGTTGAAATAGCTGGCAAACCCAGTCCCAAACTTCCGTATAAATTCCGTTATGCCTTTTTCTTTGATTTGCCTTATTAACAAATGGATATGGTTGGGCATAAAGCAAAACTGCAAAACTTCAACCAATTTATCCCGTTCGTCAGTAAAGGGTTCTCCTTTCAATTTTTGGATCTTGCGCTTTCTACGACGTATTCGAATTTCAACGGGCTTGGTCGTATTAAACTCAAACAAAGAAAAAATACCTCGATAGTAATCATCTTCGTCTTTAAAAATACGCTCGTCGCCAACTCCTCGAAGAACCACATGATATATTTCATTATTTACTAACGCAGGTCTTTTTCCAGGCATATTATACTTTATTATACCTTACTTTAAGATATGGCGGAGGATGACGGAGGTCTGACCTCCGTCATATCTATTATAAGGGTAGGCGTACGCAAATAGGTAGGCCGCCGGCTTTGAAGTCGACGGCCCTGGGTGCTATTTTAGCGCGTGGCCGAGTTCGGCACTTAACGGGATATTGTCTCGACAGCCGGGGCATGTCTCGGGACCTGGTTCAAAGTGCGGAAGCGGCTCGTCAATTACGCAAAAGAGCCACGGAACATTAACAATTCCTGCGGTTATGCTGCCCCGATTCCATAACACTGCGGCTCCCACAACATCTGCGCCTGCTTTGCGGAGCAAGCTGACAACGGCAGCAAGAGTGCCTCCGGTTGTTGTGTTGTCCTCCACAGCAAGAATTGACTTACCTCGGATAAACGCTTTCGCTTTTTCTGAAAGATAGAAACCATTCACCCCTTTCTTCGCCCGAAAAAAGGGAATATCCTCCTGAACAAATATACTAAGCTGTCGCGCAACCTCTTCTCCGAGAGGTACCGCTCCCTCTTCTGGGGCAACAACTGCCTGAACTCCAGAATCAGACATAGTTGCTATAGTATAGGCGATTTGGACCAAAAGTTCTTTGGAAAGCTGTGTTTTGTCGAGGTAATGCAACCCATGCACCCCCGACGTGAACACGAAGTGTCCCTCTACCAACACTTCCCGTTTCACCAGTCCTGCAAGTTGTGCAATTGAGTTCACGATACACCTTCCTAAAAAGAATTTACTGAAAGTATTATAATCCTTTTTTGGCAAAAAGAAAACCGCCCCGATATAGGGCGGTTTTCGAATATGTATTACGTGGCGCAGGCGATGGGATTTGAACCCACGATCTCTTCCGTGACAGGGAAGCGCTTTAAGCCACTAAGCTACGCCTGCGTGTGTGGCTGCGGCAAGAATTGAACTTGCGACCTCGGCCTTATGAAAGCCTCGCTCTACCACTGAGCTACGCAGCCCTGCCGAAAATAATGTATGTTGCGGGGGCCCGAATTGCACGGGCGTCACAAGGTTATGGGCCTCGCATGGTACTACTCCACTACCCCGCACGTAAAAACCAGTATATCTCATTTACTCCATTAAATCAAGCCCTCGAAACGCGGTTTCATAAATTTCCAATACGCGCCGCGTGTCTGCCTGGCTTATTTTGTAATTGGGATCGTACACAATGCTGTTGCGAATCTGGTGGGCGGACATAACATTATCCACCGTGGGGATCATGATTTTGGTAACCTGCCCCAGCCGCTGTTCCGTGGTCTCTCCGGACACGCTCATTTTTTGCAAAGCTTCACCCAAAGTTGTGTCTGCCTCGATAATGGCCAGCTTGTATTCCGCTTCGTTTTCGGTATCCAACCGGGCCATAATTTTTTTCCACTGCCGCCCTACCTTTCGCAAACCCCGCGGCCGATACGACAAGAATTCGCTGGTATCTGCGACAAGCGTATTCATTTCCTTCCACGTTGGACTGGTAGTCATTACGTACACGATAAACATAAGAAAAAACGCGGACAGCATAAAAAATAGCCATCGCAACGACGCGACAAACAAGTTTTCCTGCAAACCAGGCGAGTTTACGACTGCGACAATATCGAGCAAAAATTCCATTCTGTTATTATAGCAATTTTTCTGTTGCTTTGGCTATACCAAAGAGCAAAGATTCAGAAAGCGGCTTGCCGACAAAGTGCATGCCCACGGGCAAATCGCCCACGTTCCCGACCGGAAGAGACAGCGCGGGCAATCCCACCAGATTTACGGGCACGGTGTACAAATCTACCAAATACATGGCAAGCGGGTCCGCGACGCGCTCGCTGATTTTAAACGGCAGAAACGGAGTTACCGGCCCTACCACGCAGTCAACCTGCCCAAACACGGTATCGAAATCCCGCTTTAGCAACGTCCGAATTTTCTGCGCTTTTATGTAGTAAGCGTCGTAATACCCCGCCGACAAAGCGTATGTGCCAAGCATAATGCGGCGTTTCACCTCCTTACCTAAAAACTCTTTGCGGCTTTCAGTATACACTGACAAAAGATTGTTTCCGCCTTGCGCGGATTCTCCATAGCGGATCCCGTCGTACCTGGCCAGGTTCGAGGAAACTTCCGATGTGTTTAAAATGTAATATGCCCCCAGGGCGTACTTGGTATGCGGCAGACTTACTTGGCGTATCGAAGCTCCGGCCGCCGCAAGTTTTTCTATAGTTTGCCGTATGCGTTTTTCTACGGCAGGATCAATTCCCTCGGCAAAATATTCTTCGGGGATCCCTATGCGAATGTTCTCCAACTCCACGTGCTCGTTTGGCGTGTACTGGTAACGCAAAGAGGTGGCGTCAAAATTGTCATGTCCGGAAATTGCCTGGAATACTAGCTCGGCGTCCTCGGCCCGTTTCGCCAAAGGCCCAATTTGGTCCAACGAAGACGCCATGGCAATTAAGCCGTGGCGGGAAACCGCGCCATACGTGGGCTTCATGCCCACCACCCCGCAAAACGCGGCAGGAAGGCGTATGGAGCCTCCTGTGTCGGCTCCCAGGGCCACATGAGCCTGCGAGCTGGCCACGGCCGCCGCCGAACCTCCGGAGCTCCCCCCGGCCACGCGGGTTGGGTCGTGCGGATTTTTGGTAACGCCAAAAGCCGAGTTTTCCGTGGAAGCTCCCATATTAAACTCGTCGGTATTTGTTTTTCCCACAAGCATCGCGTCTGCGTCGCGCAGTTTTTTTACGACAGTGGCGTCGTATGGAGCAATATAGTTTTCTAATATTCTGGAAGCCGCGGTACACCGCACGTCCCGCACGAAAATAGAATCCTTTATGGCAATCGGAATTCCGGCAAGCTGGCCAATGTCCTGGCCCGCGGCAATTTTTTCATCCACTTTTTTCGCCTGTTCCAAAGCCAATTCCGGGGTTTGCGTAAGAAACGCGTTCAGGCCGCCGTCGCGCTCTTTTGCGCGCCGTATATAGGCTTGCGCGATTTCCCGCGCGGAAAACTCCTTTTGCAGCAGTTTGTCGTGAATTTGCCGTATGGAAAATTGGAAAAACCGTTCCATTTATAAAATAGACTTTACTTTCAAATATCCGTTTTGCGTTTCGGGGGCCATTTCTAATAGCGTTTCTGCGCTATCTAAATTTGGTTCTGTGGCGTCCTGTCGCTTTATATTCGCCAGCGCCACGGAATGCGTCATAGGCTGTACCGTAGCGGTATCAAGTTCGCCCAAAATTTCAAAGTACTCCAACACATCTCCCAGCTCTTTTTGGAATTTCTCCACTTCCGTATCGGATAACTCAATTCTGGCCAGTTTCGCGATATGTTGTACTTCTTCTTTTGAAAGCATAGTTTAGCGTGGAGGTTCCAATTCGCTTGTTTCAACCAACACATCCCGAAGGTCGTCTAAGTTTTCCAACACCAACCCCGCGCCCCGCACTACCGCCGTAAGCGGGTCTTCCACAATGCGGGTTGGAATTTTCGTTTCTTTGGTAATGAGCGTGTCCAGTTCGCGAAGCAGCGCGCCCCCGCCTGCCAGGTAAATTCCGCGGTGCATAATGTCTGCCAGCACTTCGGGGGGCGTTTCTTCAACCGTAATTTTAATTTCGTTAACAATTTGGCGAATCGAGCGTTCCATGGCTTTTCGCACGTCGTCGTCTGAAATAACAATTTCTTCAGGCAATCCGGTAATTAAGTTTCTGCCGCGCAAAGGCATTTCTTTTTTTTCTTTTAGCGGGGCGGCTGACCCGATGCCAATTTTTACGGTTTCCGCGGTACGCTCGCCAATAAGCAGCTTATACTCTTCTTGCGCGTACGATATAATGTCTTCTGAAAGTTTGTCGCCAGCGATGCGCAGCGACTTTGCGTATACCACGCCTCCCAGTGAAAGCACCGCGACTTCGGTGGTTCCCCCGCCAATATCCACAATAAAATTTCCTCCGGGCTCTTGCACCGCCAGCCTCGCTCCTATGGCGGCGGCCATGGGTTCTTCAATTAAATACACTTCCCGCGCCCCGGCGCTTAACGTGGCGTCCCTGACCGCTTTTTTTTCCACTTCGGTAACGCCAAAAGGAATTCCCACAATAACGCGCGGCCCCGGGCTAATAACAAATTTGCGGGGGTACGCCCTGGCAATAAAATATTTCAGCATTTGCTCGGTAACTTCAAAGTCCGAAATTACTCCTTTTACCAAAGGCCGTGTCGCCACAATATGGGTGGGCGTGCGCCCCACCATTTTTTTCGCTTCCTGCCCTATGGCCAGCACTTTTCCGGTTTTTTGGTTTACCGCCACAACCGAGGGCTCCTGAATAACAATTCCTTTTCCTTTTACGTACACTAACGAGTTTGCCGTGCCCAAATCAATTGCCACGTCCTGCCCCAGTTTTGAGAGTATTCGATTTAAAAAATTCATGAATGTTGTTTACTTGAACTAGTGTTGCTTGTTTTTGGGTTCTTTGTTTTGCTTCGTAACTGTCCGCGGCCGCTGTTTTCTGGCTTGCCACTACGCGCCATGGAATTCCCAACAAATCGGCGTCCGCTAATTTTTCCCCGGCCCCGGCCTCTGCCCTGTCATCATACAATACTTCAACTCCCGAATTCTGTAAATCAGCGTATAATGCGTCTGCTTGTTCATTGCCCCCGGCCAGCGCGACCAAATGGACCTGGAAAGGCGCCGCACTCGCAGGCCACACCAACCCTTTTTCGTCCGCATACACTTGGGCTATAACGCCCATGGCGCGGGCCGGCCCAATTCCATAGCTTCCCATAAACACGGGCAGCTTTTGCCCTTGCTCGTCCTGGTACAGCAACCCGAGCGCCTGTGAGTATTTCGTGCCCAGCGTAAAAATGTTGCCTACTTCCACCGCTTTTGCTTCTTTCAGTTTTGATTTGTCGTAGCCAAGCTCCGGGTCATCTATAATTCCTTTGTTTACCGCAGTCCCCTTTTGTTCATCTATGTAAATAATATCTTCCCCGGCGTCGCAAAGTGTTTGAAACTCGTGGGAGAATTTTGAAAAACTCCCGCCCGATGCTTCAGTTACATATGTTACTTTTCCCAAACCCAAGCGATCAAAAATTTTCTTGTACGCTTCTTTTACTTTTTCATAAAACGCTTGATGCTCTTGCTCATTTTTGCAAAAAGAATACAGGTCTTTCATAATAAACTCGCGCGTGCGCATAATGCCGCTTTTGGCGCGCAGTTCATTGCGGAATTTGGTTTGCATTTGATACGCGTACACAGGCAAGTCGCGATACGAGGAAATATGGTTTGCCATAAGTGCGGTCAAGGGTTCTTCGTGCGTATTGCCCAAACCAATTTCCGTGTCGTTGTGCAGTTTTGTCTTAAACCAAACGTCTATAACACTGTCTGACCACCTGCCGGTTTTTTGCCATACTTCCGGATTTTGTAGGCCCGTTAAAAGAATTTCTTGTCCGCCAATGGCGTCCATTTCCTGGCGGATAATCTGCATAATATTGTCCAAAACACGTCTGCCCAACGGCAAAAACGAATACACTCCCGCCATTTCTTTGTGGATAAAACCAGCCCGTATCAACAGCTGGGCGTTTTTGCTTTCCTCGTCTTTCGGCGGGCTCTTTTGCGTTTTTGAAAACAATTCACTTTGCCTCATGTTTATCCAATATACCCAATCCCCCACTTAAAGTCAAAACCTAAGCAAAACAAAAACACCCTTTGCCAAGCTCGGGGTGTTTTTGCAATGCTACGCGCGGTTCACGTTTGTGGCATTTGGCCCTTTCGGGCTGTCGGTTACGTCGAACGTAACCTCGTCGCCTTCTTTCAGTTCGTTAAACTCGGCATTCTTTAACTCGTTTGAGTGAAAGAAAAGATCTTTTTCTTCACCTTCGCGGCCAATAAAACCGAATCCCCGATCTGTAAGGCGCTTAATTGTTCCTCGTTCCATTATCGTAAAGAAACTAGATTAATAAAGCATTAAGCCTGTAATACTATATGACAAAACTCGACTCTGTATTTCCTATAGTTCAGCTTAACACGCGCATTGTATCACGCCCATGCCGCCGTGTCAAGCCTTCCGCTTGTAACTGCTCACTGGGGATAACTTCCTACACGAAGGATTGACCGCGTGGTATGATAGTCCTCACCAATGCCAAAAGGACAACTCACAGTTGAACAGCGTCTCAGACAGACAGTTACCCGTCTCAAGAATGAAAACGCAAG
>DASWIZ010000042.1:0-8670 GCA_036397395.1 Minisyncoccota bacterium | reverse complement strand
AACCATAAAAAATCCAGATATTGAGGTGCGCCAAAGCCTGGAATCGAAAGACGTTGAAAGTTTTCATAGTTTAAGCAAAGAGGTCGGTGCTCGACAGAAGTTTACTCCTTTCGCAAAAAAAGATACAGAAGCTGAAATAGCGGCGCTGCGGCAAGACAACGCGGTTTCCCTGTTTTTAGGATTGTATAAGGGGGAGGTGGTGGCGGCGGCTCTCGTTGTATTTTGGGCAGGTATAGGATTTTATCATCAAGGAGCTTCATTGGGCGAGTACGCCAAGTATTCCTTGCCGTATTTGGTGCAGTGGGAGGCTATAAAGGAAGCAAAAAGAAGGGGATGTACGCTGTACGACTTTTGGGGTTTTGTGGATCCAAAAGCGTATCCGAAACATCCTTGGGCCGGGCCGACACTCTTTAAAATGGGATTTGGCGGCAAAGCCTTTGAGTATGTAAAAACACAGGATTTTCCGTTATCATGGAAGTACTGGCCCATAGCTTTGTTTGAAACGCTTCGGGCCAAAAGGCGAGGTTTATGAGGGCAAGAAAGCGATATAAGCCTATTCGACGGTTAAAACCAAAGCGGTCTCCCTGGAAAAAGGTTTTAAAAAGCCGGTTTTTTTGGTTTGGTTTATTGGGATTGTTTGTGCTGGGGGGAGCGGCATATGGAGTATTTTTTACTCCGGTATTCCAAATAAAGCACATTGAAGTGCGGGGAGCGCAAAAAGTGCCCGCGGAAAAACTGCAAGAAATCGCAAAAGAACATATTCTGCAAAAGTTTTTGCTTTTTGAAATAAACAATGTGTTTTTGGCAAACGTAAGCAAAGTATCGCAAGAAGCGGAGGCCGCTTTTCCGGAAATCGAAACCATCAGAATAGATACCGGGTTTCCCGACAAAGTAAAAATAACCATAAAGGAGCGGGGAGCGGTTGCTACGTGGTGCCAGGAAAAAACCTATACGGTGGGGGAAGGCGAGGAGCAAGTGGCAAGGTCGTTTCGCGAATGTTTTGCTTTGGACAGCGGCGGCGTTATTTTTGAACAAAAAGAGCCGGGAGGCGAAGTGCTTATCCAAAACGGAGGCGCACATGCCAACCTGGGAGACCAGGTTATCGACCCTGAAACTTTGGGAAAGGTCTTTGAGTTCCAACAGAGTATGGACTCTTTTGCGGTTTTTCGGGATGTCGGCTTGCGCGTTTCTTCGTTAAACATAATTTCAGACGATCGGGTGAACGCCGGCATATCAGAAGGCTGGGAGCTCTATTTTAATCCGTCAGAAAATATACATTGGCAAACAACAAAGGCGCAGTTGGTGCTAAAAGAGGAAGTGCCCGCAGAAAAACGCCCCTTGCTTGAGTACATTGACCTGCGCTTTGGCGACCAGGCGTACATTAAATATAAAAACTAAAACTTCGCGGGAACGTTGATTGTAAAGGGAATTTGGAATATAGTAATAGTATTATGCGGAAACTACGAGTAGGAATGGTTGCCTCTAACGTTTTACGGATTCCTCCGCTTCCACCAGAAAAGTATGTGCCGGAAGGCTGGTCGGGAGCCCCGGAACTTATTGTCCACCTTATTACAGAAGAACTTGTAAAACGAGGGCACGAGGTAACCTTGTTTGCGTCGGGTGATTCTGCGACACAAGCAAAGTTGGAAAGCGTTACAAAAGGGCCTACATGGCAGACAGAAGACCATAGGCAGTACGAAAATACTTTAATCTCCAAAGCGTATGTTATGGCAAAACAGGGGCATTTTGATATTCTACACAGCCATTTTGATATTCGAACAGCCTACTTTGCGCCTTTTGTGGATACTCCCACTGTTTCTACGCTTCATAGCCCGCTTCAGGGCCTTACGAAAGATATTTTAGAATATTTTAAAACCTCGCAATATTACGTAAGCATAAGCGATAACCAAAGAAAAGATCTTCCCGACCTTCGTTATATTTCCACCGTTTATCATGGAGTGGAAATAGATCAGATTCCTTTTTCCCAAAATAAAGAAGATTATCTTGTTTTTGCCGGGCGCGTTGTACCAAAAAAGGGGGTGGCAGAAGCAATAGAGGTGGCGAAAAAAACAAACATGCGCCTGCTCATTTTCGGCACTCCCGAAGATCCCCAGGGCGCGTATTGGCAAAAAACAGTAAAGCCTCAAATTGACCAAAAACAAATCGTATATAAAGGTTTTGTAGCGCGGGAAAAACTGTTTCAATACTACGGCAAAGCAAAAGCTATGCTTTTTCCCATTAACTGGGAAGAACCATTTGGGCTTGTAGCCATAGAAGCTATGGCGTGCGGAACTCCCGTAATTGCATTTCGGCGGGGAGCGCTTCCTGAAATTATTGAGCAAGGCGTAAATGGATTTCTTGTGAACAATGTCGAGGAAATGAGTATGGCGCTAGCCCGCGTCGAGTCCATTGAAGCTGCGCGGTGCAGGAAAACAGTCGAGGAAAATTTTACTGTTAAAAAAATGGTAGACGGATATGAAGCCGCTTACCATGCTATACTGCAGAAATAAACGGAACTATTATGGAAAAAACCCAACAGACAAAAATGCGCGCGCAGCTTGTACGTGAAATTCAGCTGTTAAAGGACAGAAAAGGTTTTTTGCGGGCCGGCGTGCCTAACTTTAACCGCTTGTTTGGGCGCGACGCCATTATCGCCGCCTGGCAATTGTTGCGCTGGAATCCGGGTATAAGCAAAGCAACGCTTCAGGTGCTTTCCGAACTTCAGGGCAGAGTGAACGATTCAGCAAAAGAAGAAGAGCTTGGGAAGATTATTCACGAGACACATTTTGAACTAAGCTGGCATCCCAAAGGATACTTTCCGTTCCCTTACTACGGAACGGTTGATTCTACCCCTCTTTTTCTTATCCTGTTTAGCTTATACTTTCAAAAAACCGGCGACTGGAAATTTGTTGAAAACCACTGGGAGAATATTTTAATAGCTTTACACTGGATGGAACAGACGTCGAATGAAGATAACGGGTATTTTCTTGAATACGAAAGGAAAAATCCTAAAGGATTGTACCACCAGGGGTGGAAAGATTCTTTTACCGATTCCGATCACCTTGACATTGAAGCTCCGGTCGCGATTGTTGAGGCCCAGGGATACCAGTACGCCGCTTTACTGGGCGTCGCAGACCTGGCGGAACGCAAACACGACCTTGCGCTTTCCGGTAAACTGAAAACGCGCGCCGCTAGCCTAAAGCAGGAATTTAATAAAAAGTTTTGGATGAAAGATAAACAATTTTTTGCTTTGGCGTTAGACGGCAGCCAAAAACAGCGAAAAGCAATTACCTCGAACCCCGGGCATTGTTTGTTCACGGGTATTGTGGAGGAAACGTACGTTAAAAAAGTGGTGGAGCGTTTGTTCCAAAAGGAAATGTGGACCCCGTATGGCATTCGCACCCATTCAAGCAAAGAACCGGACTTTAACGCCAAAAATTCTCATTTAGGAGGCGTTTGGCCGCATGACAACTGGGTTATTGCCCAGGGGTGCAAGGCGCTGGGATTTAAAGAAGAGTATCGCATGATTAAAGAAGCTTTGTTTAACGTATGGAGCGAAATAGGGTTTATCCCAGAATACTATAGCGTGGTAGAAGGAACATTGGTTCCCGATCCCGGGGCAGATTATCCTCAAGCCTGGGCAACGTGCGCGCTTTTTGATTTTCTTGAAGAAACAAAGTAAGTCGCGGGAAGGGACTTTTTTTCGGTGAGCACTTCTTTGTACAATTCTTCATACCTATCTACCATTTGCGAAAGAGAGAATTTTTCTTCAACGTGGCTTCGACAGCGTTTCCTTGATATAGTTTCCAGCTTTCCAATTGCCTGTACCGCTTCTTCTTTGGATTCCACTAAAAACCCGGTAACTCCGTCGTCAATAAGTTCGGGCATAGCTCCGGTGTTTGCGGCAATTACCGGAGTTCCGCACGCCATAGCTTCAATTACCACAAGGCCGAACGGCTCTTGCCGGTCAAATATGGGAAAGAGAAACGCTTTTGCCCCCTTTAGCAGCCGCACCTTTTTTTTGAAATCCGCGACTCCCACGAATTGAATTTGTTCTCCGTCGATAAGCGGCTTAATGCGATGTTCGAAATAATCCGCGTTGCGCGGGAATATGGGGCCCGCGATAACTAAGTTTTCCCCGGCCATTTTCGCAATTTCAATGGCGTTCCCTAACCCTTTGTCCGGCTGGATATTCGAAAGCCAGAGCAAGTAATCTTTTGGCGTGTTGGAAAAAGTATATTTGTCAACCGGAATGCCATGGTACACGGTATCTACAATATGCACGCCGGGGCCGGACTTTCTTTGGTCGTGGGAAACGGCAATATAGTTAACGTTGGGAAATTTTTTGTATAAAATCGCGTTTTCTTCTTTTAACGGGTTGTGGAGCGTGGTAATAATGGGAGGTTTTAAAAAAGGGCTAAAAGGGGTCGTGTAATACTCGCAATGGTCGTGAATAACGTCAAACTCATCCTGGCGCTCTAAAAGGTTTTTATACAACAATCCGAAAACCGCCGGGGTGTACCATACGTTTGTGTCGAAAAACAGTCCGCGGGGCCATATGGGTATGTGGCGGGCTTTGGTTTTAGAGTCAGCGGTGGCAAACAGGGTTACTTCGTGCCCCCGTTTTACAAGTTCTTCGCAAAGAAGCGAAACCACGTATTCGGTGCCTCCGTATGTGTGGGGAGGGACTTCCAGCCAAAGAGGAGCTACTTGCGCAATACGCATAAGATAATGCTGTTAGTATAGCATATGTTATGCAGATTTGAAAAGCGTGCGCTTCGGGCGACCACAGGCGTGCATCAAATATCGTCAGTTTTGTGCTAGGCCCGGCCTAACACAAAAGGTACATGAATCAAGCGATCGCGGTTCCCAGGTACCACACGGTTTGTCGAACAAAACTAACGATCGTGAGAAAAGTGCGACAAACGAATTATCTTAATAATTACGTATATACTGAAAAGTTAAGACAAGTAAATCATCTCTCATTAATTGCATATGCGGCTAAAGGGAGATAGATTTTAGAGTAAAGTAAATACTACAAAAATAAGAGGCCGCGTCCTACTGGCGGACGCGGCCTTTGCAATACCGGGAACGAGCTAGGCTGATGTGGGAAGGGGAAGGGATAATTCCCACTTTATTTCCTCCCCGGGTTTTAGATCAAAGAGCCTAATTGCCCCCTCCAGAATTCGTGAGGTCTCTTCGAGTTGCTCTAGGAGGGTGAGGTCCTCGATTCCGTTAATGGTACCTTCCAGGGATTGCAATTTCGCTTTTGGCACAATGCACCTCCAGTTTCAAATATCAGTCAGTGTTGCATTTTACAGAAGATGAGTCAATAGCTTGGCTTGATTATCGAATGTTGTAAATAAATATGGAGTTGCCGAGGCGGGTGGGTGCATACTCTTGGAGCCAGGTGTAGTAGCCGGTGGGCTGGTCGAATCCTGCTATAGGCTGGCCAAGGCCGCCTTGTAGTTGGTTGAGGGAAACGGCTACCCACCCTTCGACTCCGCCTCCGGCTTCGCTCAGGGCAAGTCCCCTCGACAAATCTTCAGAAACTTTTCTCGAATCGAGGCGCACATATTTCTCCCTAAGCCAATACGCGGGGTCTTCGCCGCCAAAATAGTCCAGGTGGAGTTTTTGTATGTTGTTTGCTTCCACAAAAGCTAACAGTTTATAAAAATCCTGGCCCCAGTCGTAGTTTGAATCCACGGCAATCTGGTAGCCGTTTTGCGTGCCGCCGGCCAGGGCATTGTAATAGGGAATATAATGCGGAAACGCCATAAGAGAGGAACCTATATACCAAAGGAAAAGTCCGACAATTGCGCTTATTGCTATTCGTTTTGCCCGGTTGTTCTGGATATGTGAAAGCAATTCTTTTAAGCCCCAAATGGTCAAGATATAGAGCATGGGGAATAAGGGCAGTAAATGCCGCATACCAATGTTTAAGTTTCCTAACATTGCAACCAGGAAATATCCTGCGGTAAATACCGCAAAAGCGAAAAACGCAAAGTGCTTTTTTATCCACCACGTTACCAGCACATCTTTCAGGCCTCGGTACCACTGCTTTTGGAAACTCCACACAATTCCCAAAATGCCCAGTAACGTGAGCACGTGAAACGCAAGAGGCGCTTTGTATAGGTATATGAGTGGAAAGTAGTACCACCATCCGCCGGCCTTTATTTCGCCCTGGAAAAATACCGTGTTGCCGAACTGGCCGCGCTGTGTGGCCATAAGTATGCCCCTGCCAAACTGCGCAAACGGCCGAAGAATTAGTCCGCCAGCCGGCGCATCTGCCATCCAAATGACAGCTTGCTCGTATGCCGTTACTCCGCCCGGCTGCAAGTCCGCAATAGTGTCTCGCAGTTGGCGTTCCGCGGGATAATTCAAAATATGCAGCTGGTACACAGATATAATAAGAACAAGCGCCACAATACCAGCGAGTACCGAAAGCCCCGCGTATTTCCCCAAAGTTCGCACATGGCCGGAAGATTCTTTATGGAGCAAAGCGTATACGATAGTAATAAGCGCAAAAAAAGGAATAAGCAGTACGGCGCCGAATTTAAGCAAGAAAGCAAACGCGAAAGCGGCGCCGGCTTTTGCAATTGTTGCCTTTGTTGGCTGTTTTAAAAATTCAATCCAAAAATAAGCCGCAACCAGTATGCCTAAAGCAGCGGCAACGTCGGTGGTTACCAGCCTTCCATGCGCCAAAAAGCTGGGCGAAAACGCGAACAACAAAAGCGCCGCAAGCGCCGCGCCATTACCCAAAAGTTTTCGCGTCCAGAAAAACAAAAAGGCGCCCAAAGCCAAAGTAAGCAAAATCATGGGAAGCCGGGACCAAAATATTATGGAAAGGGGATTATTGCCCGATTTGTACAAAAACTCGTTTCCCAAATCAAACTGCACCCACCAAGGCGGAGCGCCGGAATCCTGCAGCCAGTTTTGGCTATGCGCGGGAAAGTCCAAACCCAAAAAAAGCAGAGGAAGCGCGGCAATGTCTTTTGCCAAAGGCGGGTGTTCCGGGTTTACGCGATAATCTTGCTGTGTAAGGTACGAATATCCTGCCGGAATATGCGCCAATTCGTCAAACGTTAAAGCGTCGCCTCGCATACTCAAAACCATTAATACGGCCATAAGTACGAGCAGAGTACCGACTAGGGGAAATACGAGGCGTTCTGTAAGCATTGATATATTGTATCAGATGTGTTAAGGTGGGCAAGCATTTGCACATAAGGAAGGTGGATAATGAAAGCGTGGATAACGGTTTTTGTGGCGTTGCTTTTCATAACGGCCTGCAACGCAGCGCCGGTACCAACAGCAACAAAAACTCCGACTCCGACGGCGCCACCCCATTACCTGAAAGCACCCGAAATAAGGAAGGCACAGTTAAAGAAGATAAACGACGGGATATTTGAACTCGAGATTACTCTCATTCCTCCAGACGGCACAGGAGCTGTGGGGTTCCGCGCGCTCACGCAGATTATTGAGGTGAGAGGACATTTCGAATTCATGCCTGGTCAATGGGAGCCGGAAGCAACTCTATTGGACTCCAAAACATTGAGGTTCGAAATAACCTTTCAGTATCCCGTAGAATCTATAGTTCTACGGGCAAAAATAAGACAAACGGGGCAAGCGCAAACAGTGGATTTTGCTCTTCCGTGGGAGTCTTATTGGTTAGTTCCTCTCGGAGAAAGGGAAATGACAAGCAGCTCGGTTTGGCAGTAAGCTGAACCGAGCCCTTTTATTTTGACACTTTGGAAGGTTGACTGCTTTTTGTTTTGCGGTACAATGGAAGCATACAATACGGAAATTTATGCTTTCTATGTTGTAACAGCTCGTCCCGCCGATAAGAAAGAACGAGAAAACTACAAACAACAAAAACAAAAAAAGTATGACTGAAAAAAACAAAAAAACAAACCGTATCCCGGAATTTTCTAGTATTGAAGAGGAAGCAAAGTTTTGGGATACTCATAGTACTGCCGATTTCGAAGACGAGTTCAAACCCGTAAAGGTTAAGTTTGGAAAAAATCTCTCGGTGTTTCGTTTGGATCCAAAAACAACTGAACAGCTCAATTCTTTAGCCACCGCAAAGGGCGTAGACATTACTACCCTTATTCGTATGTGGATCAAAGAGCATCTAAAGAAAAACTCGTATACATCTACTTTCTCGGTGCGAGATGGCGATAGATAAAAAGCAGCCGACCTCCTCGACTGTTTTTTTGTTTTCGGATTCGGAGAATTTGAACGTATGTTCCATTTGTTCACTTTTGGCTTACGTCGTTTTAAAATACGATCGGCGCCATAAACGACAAGCGATTTTTTTGTACATTTGCGCTGGTGTTTATAGTTTGCGACCGCGAACTCCAGTTGCCAGCGCGGCATAATGTAATTTGGACGGCCGGACGGGTTATATTATGCACCTCTGTTACATATTTAGTACGATCGTACTGATTGTGTTATCTTGCGAAGTGTGACACGCAACAACACTGGGCTTGACAAGTTAAATCTAAAGATGTATAATATAGCCATTGTACCTACGTACATTTACCCCTCAAGCCGAACACTGACGGCTTTTTTGTTTACCTCGACTTTTAAGAATTGTTCAACGGTTTTGAGTTGTTTGTTTTTCATCATGACTTCCAAAGGAGTTTGGTAGGAGAGGCATTTTCTCGGCCG
>DASWIZ010000041.1:0-14985 GCA_036397395.1 Minisyncoccota bacterium | reverse complement strand
GGAATTCCGGCGTATTCGTTTGCCGTAATAATTTCTCCGCCTTGCGCAATATCCAAAAGAGGAAGCGCCGCCCGCTGATGCCCGTATCCCATATCCACCGCCACAACATACGCTTTTTTGCTTTTCCTGCCAACCATGTTTTATTATTATATCAAAAATTTCCCCACTCTCCTATTTTCTTTAGCTAAGTTCCGCGACTTACGGCAGAAAATCGAATTCTGCGCGTTTGCGGAATTTCCAATAGAATACGGCAATTACGGCATACAATAACACAAGCCAAAATACAGAAAGGTTTTCCGTTTGCACCGCCGCAAAAGGAAGAACGGCAAAAAAATCAACCACCCATACAATATACTGCACCAAGAGCGCAACAGGAAAAGAAAGCAAAAAACCCAGAAAGGGCGCAAGAGTGCCCACAATCATAAGTACAAAACCGGCTCCCATAAGGAAAGGAACTATAGGGACAACAAGCAAATTTGTAAGCACGGAAACCACGGATACCTGGCCAAAATTCCACATAACGATAGGCAAAGTAAATATTTGGGCGGCCAAGGTCATAGCCAAAAGCTGGCGAAAGGGCAGTTTTTGAGGCAACACAGAAAGTATTGGTCCCATAAGAAAAATCATTCCAAGCACCGCCAAAAACGAAAGCTGGAACCCCACGTCTCGCAAAAGCAGCAAGGGGTTTAGCAGCAGCATAATGGCGGCTGAAAACATAAGCGCGCGGAACGAGGCGTTTTGCCGGCCCATGTACTGGCCCAGCAAAAACATGCCGCCCATAATGCCAGACCGTACGGCCGAAGGCTGCAACCCGGTAAGCGCCACGTAAAACGCGATAAGCGCCACGGTTACATAAAACGCCTGCTGCCTCCACAAACCCAACCATATCAACAAGGGCATTAGGTACATGGTAAGAATGGCAATATGCGCGCCGGAAATGGCAATAATATGGCGTAAGCCTGTTGCGTTTAAGTTTTCCGCAAGCTGGTCTGACATTACGTCTTTGTCCCCCAGCAGCATTTCCACCATTATGGAGCTATGCCTGGGAGAAAGATGCGTTTCCAGTGTATTCCGAAAAGCTACTTTCAGGTCAAAAATTGCGGCCATAACCTTTTCTCCCGCGTGTTCATACGATCTTTCTTGCGCAACAGCAACTGCGGGGTCCCGCATAAGCGCGTATATGCCGTCTTTTGCCAGGAATTTTGCGTAGTCAAAACCGTCAAACGCGCCCGGCTGCTCCAGTATTCCTTGCACCTGCACTATGTCTGCGTATCGCACGTTGAGTTTTTTGTCGCTAACCAAAAGAACGCGGCCGCGCTCTGCAAACTCCGGCTCCACCACCACATGCACAGAGTCAAACCGGTCTTCCGGGGCTTTTACCACCTTTGCCGCAAACCGCACGTTTTCCCCCGCGTATTGCGTAATTGCAGCGGCTTCCTGAATACTGTTTTGTTCCACTATTTGGTATCGCCAGAAAATCAAAACAGCGGCAATCGCCAAGAATGCCGCCAAACCAATGTTCGACTTTTTCATTACTCTTTCGTCAATCGGCAAATCCGGTGGCAATTACGGTAATGCGCACTTCCCCGGATTTTAGGGTTTTGTCTTGCAGGGCGCCAAAAATAATTTTAGCTTGCGGCGACACGTCGTGTTTTAACTGCTCTGCCACCTCCTGCACTTCCGCCAAACTTAAGTCGTCTGCCCCCGCCACCTGAAACAAAATTCCTTTCGCCCCTTTAATAGACGTGTTCAGTAGGGGTGAATGCAAAGCCATATGCAAAGCCGTGGCAATGCGCTTTTCCCCTTTTGCCTGGCCCATGCCAAATACGGCGCGGCCGGAGTTTTTCATAATGCTTTTTAAATCGGCAAAATCCACGTTTATAATGCCCGGCATAACAATTACATCAGAAATTCCCTGCACGGCTTGCCGCAAAATTTCGTCAACTTTCCAAAAGGCCGCCAGTACGGACATGTCTTCGTCTGCCAACTCCAAAATTTGGTCGTTTGGAATAACCAATAACGTATCTACTTTGCCTTTGAGTTCCTGCAACGCTTTTTCCGCCAGTTTGGCGCGCCAGGCTCCTTCAAACAAAAAGGGTTTGGTAACAACCGCGATGGTTAACGCCCCCTGGGATTTCGCGATTTCCGCCACCACGGGAATAGCGCCTCCGCCCGTACCCCCTCCCAAACCCGCGGCCAAAAACACCATTTCCGCTCCCTTGAGGGCTTCCGCGATCTGGTCTTTGCTTTCCTGGGCCGCCCTTCTTCCCAATTCCGGATTCATGCCCGCTCCCAGGCCGCGAGCCGATTCCTGCCCAATGCGAATTTTGCGGGTGGCCCGGATTTTTTTTAAATCCTGCACATCGGTGTTTACGGCAATAAGCTCAATTCCTTTCATGTTCATCTGCGCCATTCGGTCAATAGCGTTGCCCCCGCCTCCCCCAATTCCCACAACTTTTATCATAGTTCCTTTGTCCATTGTATGTGTTTGATTACGGTATAAACGGCCGCACCCATCGCTTCACTTTTTGCAGCAGACCGCTTCCTATGCGTATGCCGCCTTTTTTGTACGCAGAATCGTTTGCTCCCACCACCAGCCCCATTACCCCAAGAAACGCGGGATCTGAATGAAAGCTCATAATGCCGATGGGCGTCCCTGTTTTTACCGTAAGTTTTAAGTCTTTTTTCGCGGCCTCCACGATCTTTGGCATTTTTGCCCCTCCGCCCACCAGCACTATTCCTCCGGGAAGCATGCCTTGTTTGGAAATTTTCCGCAACTCTTTGTTCACCAGCTGAAAAATTTCTTTCACCCTTGCGTCAATAATGTGCGAAAGCATTTTTGCAGAAAACGTAATGGTGGTGCCGTCTGTAGCCTCCATTTTTTCCGCTTTCTTTCCTTTTGCGCCCTGGCATGTCCCAAACTCCAGCTTTACCTGTTCTGCGATATGAGGTTCGGTGCGCAAACCAATGGCAATGTCGTTGGTAATGTTTTCTGAACCCACGGGAAACGTGGCCGTGTGGATTAAGTCGCCCTCTTCATACACGGCAAGCCCGGTTGTTCCCGCGCCCAAATCAATAACCGCAGCCCCCAACTCCTTTTGCTGGGGCGTAAGCACACACGAGGCCGCCATTAAAGGCGAGGCGACAATCTCCACAATTTCCAGGTCTGCGGCGGTTACCGCGTCTGTTACATTTTTAATGTATGGAGAAAATCCGCACACAGCAAGCACATCCGCTTCCAAACGCACGCCTTTCATGCCCACCACTTCTTTAACCTGTTCGTCTCCGTCCACTACAAACTGCTGGGGAAACACTTCCAGCACTTCTTTGTTTGAGGGCAAAGAAAACGCCTGCGCCGCCTGTAATACCCTGTCTACATCTTCCGCGGAAATTTGTCCATCGGCGCGGGAAACCGCCACAATACCGTGCGAAGGGACCGTAAAAATATGGCTGCCCCCTACGTTTACCACTACTTCTGAAATTTTTCGCTTGCTAATGTTTTCCAAGCGGCCCTTTAAGGCAAAAATGTGTTTGGACACTTCTTCCGGATTTATTACGGCTCCTTTGCGCACACCGGAACAAGGCTCTTCTCCAAATCCAAGAACCTCAAGCTCCCCGCTCTCTTCCCGTGGCCGCGCAACCAGCATTTTAATAGAGTGGCTTCCAATATCCAAACCCGCGATAACGCCAGAACTCATATATGCGAAAGATAATGTTGTTCTTTTTTCTCCATAAGCACTGCTTGCTTGTCTGTTTTGTGGTCGTAGCCTGTCAAATGCAACATTCCGTGAACAAGCATCCACAAAAGAGCCTGTTCAAACATCATACCATATTTTTTGGCGTCTTTCTTAATTTCCGCGGGGCACAGCACTATTTCGCCCAAATATCCCTCGACTTCCCTCGACTCCGCTCGGGATAAATCGCTCGGGATCCTGTCGTTTCCTGCAGAAAACGACAGGACGTTCGCCGCTTTATTTTTATTCCGGTACTGCCTGTTTAACTGTTGCGATTTTTTGGGCCCCACAATTGCTATGGAAACGTCTTTCTGCTTTATCTTTTCCCCCCGCAACACCCGCTCTGTTGCCTTCTTAAGCAAAACTTCGGAAACCTTTCTTTTCGTGGTATTGTTAACCTCAATCATTTCACCTTGTACAATCTTCTATTGTAAGAGGTTTTTATTACCATTACAAGGCTCTATAATAAATGTATGGGCAAAATTCCAGTTTTTCTTACGCTTTTTACCTTTTCCCTTTTGCTTTTGGCAGGCGCTGCTTTATTTGGGAAAGCAAATCCACCGGCTGGCAAAGAAATTCCTCAAGTCCTTATCGCTCCCGCGGTCCTCATCCAAGAAAAGATCGAGAATAAACTGCAAAATCACATTACATTACTGTTTGTGGGTGACGTGTTACTCGACCGGGGCATTCCTTGGGCCATATATACGTATGGAGCAGACAACTGGCAATGGCCGTTTCTGCCCATAGCAGACACGTTAAGCCAAGCTGACCTTTTATTTGGAAACTTGGAAAGCCAAATTTCAGACAAGGGCACAAACGTGGGCAGTATATATTCGTTTCGCGCCCACCCAAACTCCATAGAAACACTGCAATACGGAAGCTTTGACGTTGTTTCCGTGGCAAACAACCACAGTTTTGACTACACCAGAGAAGCTTTTGAAGATTCTCGCGCCAGGCTGCAGCAAGCGGGCATTACGCCGGTAGCTGGCGAACTTGTTATAAAAGAAGTGCGGGGTACGTACATAGGATTTCTTGCGTACAGCAATTTTCCCGGCCCAAGCACCGTAACATGGGGCAACTTAAACAACGTTGCAGCGCACATTGCGCGAGCCAAATCCAACGTAGATATTCTTGCGGTTTCTTTGCACGCGGGAGAAGAATATATAGCGGAACCCAATGATTTTCAAAAAGCATTCTCGAAACAAGCCATAGACGCGGGAGCCGACTTGCTTATTGGCCATCACCCGCATGTATTGCAGCCGTTAGAACAGTATAACCGGGGCTGGATTATCTATAGCCTGGGAAACTTTTTGTTCGACCAAAACTTTTCTGCAGAAACCATGCAAGGCGCCATTTTGAAAGTAGTGGTTGAAAACAAAAAAATAAAGGAGGTTACCCTCCTCCCCACCCGCATTAATTCTATGTTCCAGGTCGAACTCGCCGACTAAAAAAACCTTTCTTGTGTGCTCGTATACACATGCAACATTCGATTATAGCGTAAAATCTGTACGTACGTACAAGTTTTACGCTAGCTAGTTCAAGCCGAAATACTTGCGTAGAACATCGTCTCTTTCTATTTTGATTGCTTCGATAACACGAATTTGATTTGCGCTCGCTCCTAAAAAGTCGCGCAGAAGTGCAATTTCCTCTTCGCATTTATACGGATGCACCCATATGCTTTTCTGCAGAGCGTAAAATCCCAGCTCTTTGAGTTTTCTGCGAAACACATTCCGAACAAATGTTGACGAGTTGGGGATATCAAAAACAACAATTCTCCACTTTTTATCCCACTTGCGAGGTTTTTCCAAAACAAGCTTATCAATTTGATACTTCCCGGCTCTTTTCTTCCCCTTCTTTGTGAGCGCAATTACAATATCGTGCCCTTCTCGCCGCCACTCGACAAACCCCCTCTGCCTTAAATATCGAAATGTGTCAGTGTGTTTTTTCTTTGAACTCTTGCCTGTACCGAAAATCTTTTCCGTAGCTTCCATACCGATCGCAGGCCCGCCGCCCGCGAACGCAAGAACCCCTACCGCCAAAAGATATACAAGAATTTGCCGCGTATAATGTTTCGCTTTTATCTTTCGAGCCGCACCCATAGAACTATTGTACCCAAAAGCGGAAAAGTTGTACATACGTATTATTTTTCCGCCAAACAAATTTAGCACTCAAAATGATTTAACTCAAACGAAGAACTTTCTTTTTGGTATAATGAGTAAACCTGCAACTGCTGCGACAGCCAATCCAACGAAGCCTGTCATTGGACCAAGCTCCATTCCAAAGACCATACCAAAGAAAACGTTAAGTCCCGCCACCGCAATAAGGCCGTAGAAGGCCCATCTTTTCCAACGAAACAGTTGATATATCAAAAAAATATTTAAAGCTACGGAAACTAGCGGTAGAACGATTTGTCGCTCAAGACCACAAGAGTTCCCGAAACAAAGAGTGGGAAGTATGAGCAAAAAAAGGGCAAACCCTATATTCACCAGCAACAGTAAAATCAAGCCCACTGTTAACAAAATACCTCGTTTGCGTCCTTGATCCATTACACCATTGTACTACGTTTTCCGAGAAACAAAAACTGGCCCTATTGGCCAGTCAATGATTGTTTTACGATTTGGCTTACGAGGCTGCCGTCGGCTTTGCCTTTTGTTTGCGGCATTAAGGCTGCCATTACTTTTCCCATGTCCTGGGGGCTTGCGGCTCCAGTTTGCGCGATAGCTTCCCGCACGAGTTTGCGGATTTCTTCTTCTCCCATTTGTTCTGGCAAATACGCCTGTAAAAATTCCAGTTCCCTTTTTTCCTGTTCTGCCATTTCGGGTTTCCCCCCTTTTTCAAAGGCTTCGGCCGCTTCTTTTCTTTTTTTTGCTTCCGTAACTATTACCTGCTGAATTTCCTCGTCCGAAAGCTCTTGCTTGCCCTGAGCGGAATCGAAGGGGCCTTTTTCCTTTTCCTTATTTGTTAAAGCGGCCAAAAGCATGCGCAACGCGCCTGTTTTTATTGCGTCCCTTGCTTTCATTGCTTCTTTCAAGTCAGTTTTTATTTTTTCTTTCATAAGAAACTCTACTTTAATCCCAGTTTTTTGAGTTTTTCGTATTCTGCTCGCTTTTGAATTTTGCGCAAGGCAATATGGCGCTGTATCATTTCGCTCTTGCCCCGATGCCTGAATACGGACTTTTTCGCGGAATTTAAAATGCCGCTGTCCCGCAAGCGCTTGGTAAAACGCCGAATAAGGCCCTGGTTATTCTCCCGTTCTTTTTTTTGAATCTCGAATGTCATATAGATGTCTCGTTTGCCAGTAAGTGAAAGTGCATATGGTCGATTATCTGCCCCCCTTCTTTCCCTACGCGCATTTCCAATTTATATCCCTTGAGCTGCCTTTCTTTGGCGACCTTTTGAGCTGTTAGCAATAATGTACCCATAAGCTCTGTATCACGTTCCGTGATTTCCTGCAAGCTAGCGATATGCTTCTTGGGAATTATCAGCACATGCGTTGGGGCTTTCGGGTGAATGTCTGGGAACGCCACAAACTGCTCATCTTCGTATATAATTTCGGCCGGGGCTTCCTTATTTATAATTTTACAGAAGATACAGTCCATATCACTTTTTCAACCGTTTTTTTATCTCCTCTACCACCTTGTCCAGTTTTACGGTTTGCTGCTCTCCCGTATCCATTTTTCGAATAACAATGGACTCGTCTAACACCTCGCGCTGGCCAAACAACAACGTATATTCCACCCCCAGTTTGTCCGCTCGGGCTAACTGCGTGCGCAAGGAGTCCCGTCCCAAAGACTCTGCAAGCAGAATTTTTGCTTTGCGAAACTCTTCGAGCAGCTTTAAGCTTTTTTTCTTGGGCAAGTCCCCAAGCTGCGCCAAAAACACTTTAGGCTGCAGTTCTTCTTTCGCGGGCAAATTCATGTCTTTCATTAAGGCGATAATGCGCTCTACTCCGGCCGCGGCTCCCAAACCCGGAACATCTTTTCCGCCCAGTATCTTTACTAATGGATCATACCGTCCCCCGCCTACCAGCGCGCTTCTTTGCACCGTTTCTTCTCCCTGGCCCGACAGGCCTTCCTGCGCTTGTACTTCCATTGTTTTGTCAGAAAAAATTTCAAACACGGTTTTGGTGTAGTAGTCCAGGCCGCGCACCAGGTACGGGTCTAAGTGATACGGCAAATCCGCTTCGTCCAAAAACTCCAAAAGCGACTTAAAGTGATTTTTGCATTCGTCGCACAAGTGGTCGATAAGTTGCGGGGCCTGCGCTTTTATCCGCTGGCATTTTTCTTCTTTGCAGTCGAGCGTGCGCAAAGGATTTTCTCTGATTCTACGCCTGCAATCGGCGCACAAAGAGTTTTGCCGAGGCCTCAAGTAATTAGACAGTAACTTTTTATAATACGGCCTGCACTGGTTGTCGCCAACGCTGTTTACTTCAATAATTAAATGCGAAAACTTAAGCTCTTTTAAGATAGCGTAGAAAATCTGGATAATTTGAGCGTCCATGGCCGCGGACTGCTCTCCGAACACTTCAAAATCTACCTGGCGAAACTGACGGAAACGGCCCGCTTGCGGATGTTCGTATCGGAACAAAGGCCCGTAGCAAAACAGCTTCACGGGCTGGGGAAGATTAATCATGCCATGCTCAATATACGAGCGCACGATGCCGGGAGTAAACTCGGGACGTAAAGCCAAAGAGTCTCCTCCCTTTGTTTTTAAGGTAAACATTTGCTTTTCCACAATGTCGGTAGTTTGCCCCGTGCCTCTTTCGTAGATTGCCAAATCCTCTACTATGGGAGTTTCTATTTTGCCAAAGCCGTAAAATCGCGCAATATCTTGGGTTACCTCATAAATTTTTTCATAAAAAAACTGGTCTTCGGGCAAAATATCATGCATTCCTGTTGGCGTTTGAAACCGTAGTTTTTTGCTCATCCTATTAGAATAGTATTACTATATTAATACGCGGGGGCTTGCACTTTCGCGAACGCTGAAATGGGGAATATGCGGATTAACGCTCTTCCTATAATATTTTCTCCGGGTAAGACCCCCCAGCTCCTGGAATCCGAAGAGTATCTTCTATTATCTCCCATTACAAAGTATTCGTTTTGGCCCAAGGTCATAGAAATCGACCCGGTGGTCTCTTCTCCTTGCAGGTAGCGGGACTCGTCCAGCACAAACCGCTCTGTTCCTTTTGCAATCGTAATGTCCCCATGTTCAAGCTTAATGGTTTCCCCGGGCAGCCCGATAATTCTTTTAATATACCTTTGGGAAGGATCGTTGGGATATGTAAACACAATCACGTCTCCCCGGTCTGGCCTTGCAAGCCGGTAGGTAATTTCGTCTACAATTAAATAGTCCCAGTTGTGAAAATTTGGCTCCATGGAAGCCCCGCGCACCAAAAACGGCTGGAACACGAACATGCGAAGGCCGACCACCAGCACAAAAGCAACCAACGCGATTTTCCCGAGTTCAAAAATAATAGACAGAGCCTGTCTCATAACTCCCTTATTATACCAGTATTTCTCTTTTTTACAAGTGCGTTATATACTATGTATATGTATCTTGTCGTAGGCCTGGGAAATCCAGGCGCCCAATACGAAAAAACCCGCCACAACATAGGTTTTCAGGTGGTAGAGGCGTTTTTGCAAAAAAACTTTGCGTCTGCTTCGTTTCGGTTTGACCAAAGAATAAACGCGTTTACGTTAGAAGAAACATGGAACCGCACGCAACTTGTACTCGTAAAACCGCAAACCTTTATGAATAAATCCGGGAACGCGGTAAAACTGTTATACCAAAAACACATAATCCGGGACTGGATTCTGGAACCCGCAGCCACGGCGCAGTTTTCGGGTAAGCATCTTCAAAATGAGCGGGGAATATACATAAACCCGTTTGGGACCGGGGCAAAACGTCCTCCGATTCCCTGGCAAAGCGAACGGGCCGACCGCCACATGATTGTTATTCACGACGACATCGACCTTCTTCTGGGAAAAACAAAAATTTCTTTGGGCAGCAGCTCTGGCGGCCACAAAGGGGTGGAATCAATTATACAGGAAATTGGGACAAAGGACTTTGCCAGGATTCGCCTTGGCATCCAGCCGGAAGGCGGCAAACCGGCAAACGTAGAAGAATTTGTGGTACAAAAATTTACCCTGGAAGAAAAACCTGTTGTAGAAACCGCCGTATTAAATGCCGTACACGCGCTTGAAATAATTTTCCGGGAAGGCATTGAAAAGGCAATGAACGAGTACAACTAAAAGAAAACGCCCGCCAAGGTAAACTTGGCGGGCCTGTTTGTCCAAACAAATCGCATTGGTGTTACTTTATACCCTTATCCCTTAAGACGTGGTTGAGCCATGCCATGAATTCTGCCAAAGTCGCCGTGGACTTGATGTATTCATCGGCACGATGATCTAGCGCCAATACTGCTTCAACTTCATCGTCATGAGCCCCAATCACAATCAAAGGCAAGTTTCCATGTGACGCCCGAAGCCCGACAAGCAGAAGCCGGAGGCTCATGTCTTCGAAGTCCGGATGGATCACTACAACATCCGGAGTATCCTCAACCATAGAGTCAAGGGCGGCTTGCCCCTCTTGCTCCTGCCGAAAGCTTACTTCAGAGCGCCCGGCACGCAACGCCGCCTCCACTTTCCTTAAAACATCCCCATTGTTCCCTATAAACACTACCTTCATCGCAGCCTCCTCTTTCATTAGCAAGATTTGACGTTTTTACTAAGATTGCTATACTAGGTTCGGATGGATTTGTCAAGACAGATTGATTCGATATTAGTAACATCAATTACCCCCTACTTTTTGGAAAAGGGGCGGCTTTGGTTTCAAGAAAACCTTAAAAAAATACTTGAGGCCGCCAAAACCCAGCAGTTTTTTGCAGACAATATCGTATTCTTGGAAAAGGACCAACAATATTCGGTTTCCGAGCTTTTGCGCAAGCTCGACGAATTAGGCTACGAAAAAGTGCTGGAAGTGCGCGATATGGGCGAGTTTTCGCATCTCGGAGGCGACGTAGAACTGTTCTCCGTCGCTATGCAAAACGCCGTTCGCATTGAGTTTGTGGGCAACCGTATAGCTTCCATAGAGCAGCTGCCCACTTCCGTGACCGATGAGGAACAAGCAAAAAACATTCTCCAAAAACGACTCAAGTCCCAAAAGCTATTTTTCGACCTCAAGAATCTTAAAGAGGATGAGTATTTGGTTCATTTAGATCACGGAGTAGCAAAATTCACTGGATTCGAGAGAATAAGCGATCAGCAGTACTATATACTTGACTATGCCGATGGAGACCGCCTTTTCGTGCCTGTTGGGCTGGAACGCAAACTTTCCCGGTACGTGGGGTTTGCAGATCCCCATATTTCCCGGCTTGGCTCCCCCACCTGGCAAAAGACCAAACGGAAAGCAAAAGAAGAAATCGAAAAGCTTGCCAAAGAACTTTTGGAGCTGTACGCCAAGCGTGAAGTGAGTTTTCGGCCCGCGTACGAAGCGGCAGAAGACATTGAACAGAAACTCAAAGAAACATTCCCCTACGAGGAAACGCCCGACCAAATCCAGGCACTCCAGGATATATATGAAGACCTGGCAAAAACTGAACCAATGGACCGAATTGTGGCAGGCGATGTTGGCTTTGGCAAGACAGAAGTTGCCTTGCGCGCCATGGTGCGTGCCTGCCACAACGGGTACCAGGCAGCCCTTTTGGCTCCCACCACAATCCTGGCGCACCAGCATTTTCAAAACTTCCGCGACAGACTTCAGGGGCTTCCCATACAAGTAGCCATGCTTTCGCGCCTGCAGTCGAAGAAAGAACAGCAAGAAACTTTGCGCCTGCTCAAACAGGGAACAATTGATATCATCATAGGCACGCATCGCCTGCTTTCAAACGATGTAGATTTCAAAAACCTGGGTTTATTCGTGATAGACGACGAACAGCGTTTTGGCGTAAAGCAAAAAGAAAAGTTTAAAGAAATGCGAAGCTCTTTGGATGTCTTGTCGCTTTCTGCCACCCCAATCCCCCGCACTCTGTACATGGCGCTTTCATCACTGAAAAAAATTAGCACCATACAAACGCCGCCCGAAGGCAGGCTGCCTATACAAACCACTGTTGCAAAAAGAAACGAGAAAATTATTACAGAAGCTATCCAAAAAGAAATTGCCAGAGGCGGCCAGGTGTATTATTTGCATAACCGAGTAGGTACCATAGAACAGGTAAAAAAGTATTTGGAAAAATTGGTACCAGACACTACTTTTGGCGTGGCCCACGGCAGAATGCGAGAAGACCAGTTAATAAAAGTTATTGAGGATTTTCGGGCCAAAAGGTTTGATGTTTTAATTGCAACCACCATTATTGAAAACGGGCTTGATATGGCAAACGTAAGCACCATTATAGTAGAAGACGCCACCAAACTCGGGCTTTCCCAAGCCTACCAAATAAAAGGCAGGGTGGGCAGGTCAAACATCCAGTCGTACGCGTATTTCCTGTACGGGGGCAGGCTTACGCCAAAGGCAAATTTGCGCTTGAAGGCGCTTAAAGAAGCGGAAGAATTGGGATCCGGTTACAAAATTGCCATGAAAGATTTGGAAATCCGGGGAGCTGGCAACATTTTGGGCAAGGAACAAGCCGGCACCGTAAACACCATCGGCCTCAATTTATATTGCCAAATGCTTTCTGAATCCGTAGAAAAACTCAAAACCAGTAATGTGCTAGGTCCGGCCTAGCACAACGGCCTAGCACAACTTTACCGCAACTTACTCCACAAACCGGAACGTGGAGAGGATTGAATTATTAAGCTTTCGCAATCCCTCAAGTTCTGTATACGATTTTTTCTGTACATCATAGTTTTGAACATTACCCTTACCGCGAATATCAATCTCAACAACACCCTCCCACTCACCAGTCCCTGAAAGAGGTTTAATAATAGTACGGATGTAAGGTACAAAAGGTCTATTTCTATAATATCCTACCCCCTCGATTATCATGGCTCGTCCATAGGTTAAATTTCTTAACGAAACATCTAATATCTGCTGATTCACTTCTTCGAGAGATCTGGATACAGTAGAAAGATGAGAGAAGCTGGCAAGTTCGTCATCAAACGATCTTCTACTTGCAAAGCTCGCTACAGTTATTAGTGCTGACTCGGCATCAGAATTTTGATTTTCTAAAGCAAATCCTTCTGAAGAGGGGACAAAGTTTATTGGATACTTAAATTCAATACCTAGATCATCGTTGCGGTAAGTTTTCCAGTCGGAGATATCGAGATCTTCGGTTTGCGCTTGGGGCGAGGGCGCGGGCCGCATTGATTGCAACAGCAAAATGCCGGCGACGGCGATAAACACCGACACGACGGCGACGATGAGGAATAGCTTGATTTCGGATTTGAAGTCGTGAGGTGGGTTCATACTTTATTGATTCTCTAGCAGAAAATTACCAGAGCGTATTTCTGTACATCCTTGCGCAATATTTCCTAAGGTTGATAAATCAATTTCCGGAGGCGAATCACCCCATACGCATTCATAGGTTGTGTAGCCGCCTTCGACTTCATTGGCATACTCCATAACACAACCATCTCCTTCGGGGCCCTGCACCACTACGGTTTTTGAGCCCAAGCCATGTAATAGCGTACGCTGTTCTCCCTTTTTGCATTCTGCCAAATTCAACGGAACATTCCAGTTTCCACTTTGGCTCATCTCCTCGCTATCCACAAACCGGAACGTGGAGAGGATTTCATTGAATACTTCGTTACAGTGTGCACGATTTTCACAGCTCGCATTATCAAAAGTCATAGACCAAATAAGATCACCTCTTGCTACATACATATGAGGTATAAGTTTTTCGCCATTTTCCATCAGAACATATACCCGTGCAAATAAGACAGAATCAACCGCCACAATATCTTCCTTTATATTTTCAAACCCATACTGTTCGATCAATAAAGGCAGTATATCACCTCGATACCGCGAAGCAATCTCCTGCTCTAATAAGCCGATCTCGATAAAGAACGTGGAATAGAAACCGGCGGAGATATCGCCCTCTTGTATGCGAAGTTCAAAAGACTTCCCATTCTGTTTCTCTTTATCAATTTTCCAGCTTTCCGGATACTTCAGCTCAAACCCATACTCCTCGTTGCGGTAGGTTTGCCACCCTTCGACTTCGCTCGGGGTAAAGTCCTCGGTGTCGTTTGCTTGCTGCCGGGGCGAAACCGTAGGCGTGGGCGAGGACGGTCCTAGCCCAACCCCCTTCAGCAGTAAAATCGCGCCGACGGCAATAATGATGGCGGCGAGGACGACGACGAGCAAAAGTTTTGTTTCGGTGCGGAATTCTTGGAAGAAATTCATTACTTCATTATACTACAACCGTATGCAAACAAAAATACCCACTCCCAAGGGCGCGCGAGCAAGCCGGCACCGTAAACACCATCGGCCTCAACCTGTATTGCCAAATGTTATCTGATGCTGTCGAAAAAATGAAAACCAGTAATGTGCTAGGCCCGGCCTAGCACAACTCGGGTAGGGTTTACTCAAAAAGGTCCGCGTGCGTGCCGGTACGCACCAGTAGCACTTCCGAATCGCTCACAACATAAATAAGCAGCCAGTCTGACTCAATATGGCATTCTGAAAAGTCGCTCCACCTACCGACTAGACGATGAGGCCGGAGTTCGGCAGAAAGGGAGCCTGTATGCGCAAGCGTTTCAACCGCAACAAAAAGTTTGCGTTCGTCTTTCCCGCGCTTTATCATGCGCTTGAGATCCTTGCGGAACCACTTGCGTTGAGTAATGCGCCTCATAAAGGTTACGCCTGACGCATGCTTTTCTCCCACTGTTCAAAGGAGTTGAAACTCTCTACGTTCTTGCGGGCGCGTGCCTCGCGCATCGCACGCAGGGTTTGCGCGTTCGGAAAACGCGCAGAGAGCGTAACTTCCTTATCGCGCACAAACTGCCGCATCAGGGCGTTCAAGACCGTACCTAAAGGCACCCCGAGCTCCCCTGCGGTCTTTTTTGCTTGGTCTCTTAGTTTCTTATCCGTCTTTATGGTCAACGTGGTATTCATACCATTATACTACTTTAGGTATAATCTTCTGTCAACCCCGTTCCCCCACAAAATCAACATCTGTCAAGTACCCCTTTCTTCGGACACGTTTGTAACAGCGTCTGATGAAAGGAGTTTCGACCTTTCGATATATTGTTGGAAGAACTTCATGGGTGGCATACGCAATGAGGTGTGAATCCTGGAGTTGTTGTAGGAATTGACG
>DASWIZ010000040.1:0-13222 GCA_036397395.1 Minisyncoccota bacterium | reverse complement strand
GGCATAGACGTTGTGGTGGAGTCCACGGGCGTGTTTGAGTCGTATGAAAAAGCGCAGGCGCATATTGCCGCGGGCGCCAAGCGCGTGGTTATTACCGCTCCCGCCAAAGATGAAGACGGCGAGCTTGGAAAAACCATTCTTGCTGGCGTAAACGAAGACGACATGAAATCCTGCCGCATTTCGTCAAACGGGTCGTGTACTACCAATTCCATAGCTTCGGTTATTCAGGCTTTAGACGAGGCCATCGGGGTTGAAAAAGCATTACTGAATACCACGCATGGCTACACGGCAAGCCAGAGTTTGGTGGACGGCCCGGTAAGGGGAAGCGATATGCGGCGGGGCAGGGCTGCGGCGCAAAACATCGTGCCCTCTTCTACGGGAGCCGCCATTGCGGTGGCCAGGGCGGTGGCAAGCATGCAGGGGAAGTTCGACGGCATTGCCCTTCGCGTGCCCGTGCCCGCGGGATCCATTGCCGACATTACCTTTGTGGCAAAGAAAAACACCACAGTAGAGGAGGTAAACGAAGCGCTTAAAAAAGCGGCGGCTTCCGCACGATATAAAGATGTTATGCAGGTAACAGAAGAGCCGTTGGTGTCCTCTGATATTTTGGGCCAGCCGTATGGCGCCACGGTAGATTTACGCATGACCCGCGTGGTTGACGGCAACCTGGTAAAGGTATTAAGCTGGTACGACAACGAAGCTGGGTACGTTTCCACCCTCGTCCGCCACGTCGAATTAGCGGCAAAAAACCTCTAAAATTCTCCATTCCAGAAAACAGTATCATGGGCCGCTCACATGGCTCATGTTTTATTTTCCGACATTTCGCGACTGGAAAAATCTCTTCAAATAAGGTAATATGAGGTAATTTATGCTGGATTCTTACCTCAAAAATCTATTCAAGACAGCCCAGGCCGGAGACGCCAGAGAGGAGAGCTTTTATTTTGCCATTAAGAGCTTATTTGAAGAATGGGCGAGCCAAAATAAGCGGGAGTGTTCGGTGGTGACACTTCCACGAAAAACAGAGGCTGGAAATCCGGATTTTCGCGTGCGGGAGGGGAAAAGCGAAATAGTTGGCTATATCGAGGCCAAGACATTCGAGAGCGATTTAAACAAAATTGAAAAGTCAGAGCAATTAAAACGCTATCGCGAAACCTTTCCAAACTTAATTCTCACGAACTTTTTTGAATTTCGGCTTTATCGCAACGGGGAGTTGGTTTTAAAAACGTCCATCGGGCGCCCTCTTATGCACGAACTCAAGATGCCCTCGCATCCAGAGCACGAAAAGGAGTTTTTAAGCCTGCTCGAACAGTTTTTTTCTTTCTCGGTTCCAGAGACCAAAACCGCAAAACAGCTTGCTATAGAATTGGCAAAACGCACTCGGTTTTTACGAGACGAGGTAATCGCGGCAGAGCTAGAAGAAGAAAAAACCGAAGGCACGCAAACGCTCGAGCAATTTTATGGCGCATTCCAAAAGCACCTTATTCCTTCGCTTACCCACCAGGGATTTTCCGACCTTTTCGCCCAAACAGTCACCTATGGGCTTTTCGCTGCCAGAAGTAGGGCGGATAACGGCTTTAACCGCAGGCTCGCTTACGAGTATATCCCTCATACGGTGGGTATTCTTCGCGATGTATTCCGTTTTATCTCGTCAGCAGACCTTCCCCAGCAAATGGAGTGGATCGTTGACGATATTGCAGAGGTTTTGGCAAAGTCGAACGTAAAGAAGATAATGCACGACTTTTACTTGGAAGGAAAAGGGAGAGACCCGGTTGTGCATTTTTACGAAACCTTTCTCGCAGAGTACGACCCGAAAGAACGGGAAAAGCGAGGCGTATACTATACGCCAGAGCCAGTCGTAAGTTACATTACCCGTTCTGTGCACCAGCTTCTCAAAGACAAATTCGGCAAAGAAGATGGTTTTGCCACGCAATCGGTAACTGTGCTCGATCCCGCTGCCGGCACGCTTACCTTTCCTATGTTGGCGATTGAGCAGGCCGTTGAAGAATACAAAGCAAAGTATGGGGCAGGTGGGGTAAAAGGCTTAATCAAAGACCATATTCTCAAAAACTTTTACGCTTTTGAGTTAATGATGGCTTCTTATGCCATTGGACACGTAAAAGCAGGTTTTATTCTGGAAGAGTACGATTATCGTTTATCGAAAGATGAGCGTTTCAAATTGTATTTAACCAATACACTTGATTTTACCAAAGAAGACCCTGCCAATCTTCCTGGCTTCTTTGAACAAAAGATTGCCGAAGAATCGCGAGAAGCCCTTAAAGTAAAAGAGGAAATTCCGATTATGGTGGTAATGGGAAATCCGCCGTATTCTGGCATTTCGGAAAACAAAGGAAAGTGGATTTTAGAGCAAATTGAAGAGTACAAGAAAGTGGACGGCAAGCCATTGGGGGAGAGAAAACATTGGCTTCAAGACGACTATGTAAAATTTATGCGCTTTGCCCAGTGGAAGATTGAGAGAAACGGCCAGGGCGTTCTTGGCTTTATCACCAACCATGCGTGGCTCGACAATCCCACATTCCGCGGCATGCGCGCTTCGTTGCTTAGCACATTCGATGAAATTTACATTTTAAACTTGCGCGGCAGCTCTCTCAAAGGCGAGAAAACGCCGAAGGGAGGAAAAGATGAGAATGTCTTTGATATCCGCGCGGGAGTGGCAATTACCATTGGCGTAAAGCTATCAAAACCAGCACTGCAAAAGAAAGTATTTTATGCCGACCAATGGGGTCTGCGGGAGGAAAAATATGCTTGGTTAGATAAGAACAGCGTGCAGTCAACAAAATGGCAAAAACTAGAGCCAGCCTCGCCATCTTATATATTTGTGCCGCAACAAAACGAGGGGAGGGAAGAATATGAGAGTTTTCCCCGAATCGACGAAATTTTTCCTGTAAACAGCACGGGTATTGTTACCGCTCGCGACGCGTTTGCTACGGATTTTGCTAAAGAATCCCTGAAGCAGAAAATCAACGTATTCCGCAATCTCTCAAATCCTGATGATTTTATAAAAGAATTTTTACGAGGTGTATTGGGACGCAAACAGATTGAAGATGTAGAAAACTATGCTTGGCGGGTGTCCCAAGCAAGAAAACAATTGCAAGAGACAAAAAATTGGGAAGACTATTTCTCGAAAGTTCTCTATCGTCCTTTCGATGAGCGCTGGATTTATTACCATCCTTCGGTAGTCTGGAGAACTCGCGATGAAGTAATGAAACACATGATTAAATCGAATTTAGGGTTGATTTGCACACGCTCGAATAGACAGGCAAGTCTGAATTACTTTTTTACTACTGAAGGCATTACAGATTTTCATGTACTTGATAATGCGAGGGATTCCACGTCTGTTTTCCCGCTTTATCTTTACAACAATGAAGAGCAGGGACAGCAGGATATGTTTCAGGTAGCAGCAAAAGTTGGAGAAAAAGAGCCGAATATTAATCCGGAAATTTTCGATAAGCTCAAAAAAGCTTTTGGCAAAAAGCCCTCGCCGGAAGAAATTTTTTACTATATCTACGCCGTGTTTTATTCAAATGTCTACCGTGAGAAATACAAGGAGTTTCTCAAACGCGATTTTCCCCGCGTGCCATTCACGAAAGACTACAAACTGTTTTCGCAGTTGGCAGATTTGGGCAAGCAGCTTGTGGATCTGCATTTGCTTAAGGCCGCGGAACTACAAAAGCCCATGGCAAAGTTTGAGGGAGTAGGGGAGGCCAAAGTTGAAAAACTTCGATACGAAGAAAAGGTAAAACGGGTATACATAAGCGAAGCCCAGTATTTTGAAGGCATAGCACCCGAAGTTTGGAATTACTACATTGGCGGCTACCAGGTTTTGAACAAGTGGCTCAAAGACCGAAAAGACCGCCGCCTCTCCGCCCAAGACATCAAGCATTATATCCGTATCGCCACCGCCCTCTCCCAAACCATCGAAGTTCAAAATCAGATCGACAAACTCTACCCGAAAATCGAAAAAGGCTTAGTTGAATCCTCTTTATCCTAGAACTCTTGAATGCCATTACTTTTTCGTGTAGTGTAGAAGTATGAACAAAACATATGCAAATCCTCCCGTAATCGAGGCTGTCTGCGAGTTTCGCTTTGATCCTGCCTCCGAATGGGACCCGACAATCCCGGGCCTTTTGTATGATGAGCTTAAAAATGATTTTCCAGTTAAGAAGTCAGCTAAAATTCAAGAGTTTACGCTTACGACTGATGTAAAAGCAAATCGCCAGCAGACCGATTTTCATGTGAGAGAGCGCGTTCGTTTCCTTAAGGAAGCAAACTTGTTTGTGCAAGTCGATGAGAATCTGCTTGCGGTGAATCATCTAAAGCCTTATTCCTCTTGGGGTGAGTTTTCCCCCAAAATCATGAAAGCGTTTGAAGCCTACAAAGATGTGGCAAATCCGAAAGGAATACAAAGGATAGGAGTGCGCTATGTTAATCAAATTGAAATTCCCGAATTTGATACAGGGAAACTTGAAGAATACTTTAATTTCCGCGTGGAACTAGAGGAAAGTCTCAAAAAAGAAGAGTTTGGGGGGGTGATGGCCGGAGTAGTTTTTCGATTTCAAGACGCTCGGGATCAAGCGAAGATCGTTCTTTCTGAAGATAAGAGGGGCGATGCGGAAAAAAAATCAAACGCAGTTTTTCGGCTTGATATTGATTACTTTCTTGCAAAACCAGGGACTGTTTCGTTAGGTGAAGTTCATGCTTGGGTTGATAATGCTCACGGTAAAGTAGGGGAAATCTTCGAAGGCGCTATTACGGATAAGACGCGGGCATTATTCGAATAAATTTTTATGTCAACACTTACACTCCCACAAGCAAATATGTGGCAATATCCTCGCTATGGCTTTAGTTCTGCAAAGGAATTTGAGGGGAAGGTGGTTGCTTTTTGGATTCCTTCAGGATCTCTTACCGACGAAATTTACGATCTATTTGAAGAATTGCGCGGAAACGGTTACGAGATAAGAAACGAGCGAGCAGTGAAAAGTTTTTTGTTGAGAGAGCCGGGAACTATTTCTTGCGTGCGCGAAGCGATTCCCTGGGTTTTGAATTTTTTCGGACGGGAGCAGAAAATGACGCTTATGCTAGTACATGATCCTGAAGACGAGAACGATAAAGGGGAGCTTTTCCTGGAGCTTGAGATAAGCTTGTCCCCCGAAGAAGCCCTTGCAAAGCTCGAACAGCTTGATAAAGAGTGGCTTGTTTCGTATGTCAGAAAATACGCGCCAAAGTTTAACATAACCTTGAAGTTCAACTAGATCAGTTATGTTCAACTGGGATCAATACTTTACGTTGGCTCAATTTCTTGAGACGAGAGGCGATGAGGCCTCGTTGCGCTCATCTGTAAGCCGAGTATATTACTCGGCTTTTCACAAGGCATGTTTGTATGCTCGTTCTTGTGGACAGCGCATACCGCAAGATGCTCGGGCGCACGGAGTGGTAAAAAACTTTCTCCTTGAACAAGCAGACAACGTTGTTATCGGCGCTGGTATTAAGCTTGATCGGTTGAGAAAAGATCGGAACCAGTGTGATTACGACGATACTATCTCCAATATCACCGCATTAAGCAGAAGTTCAATATTATCTGCGCAAAGCATCTTACACGATCTTCCGTAATAGTTTAGTCGAGGTACAGGGAAAGCTCGCGCAGAGAGCAGTACGCGCGATTAAAGCTTTTATATCTTGCGTCGGAAGTGCGGAACACGACTAAACTAAAAAACGCCGCGGCGAGCGGTATTCTTTAGTGGTACCTGGGTACAGCTTGGATAGCCGTGACAGGGCCAAGGCCCTCCAAGTACCAACTACACTATACCAAATTCTACAAAAAAATCAATAGTTTTCCACAGCCCAGAAAATCGCGCCTTGAAGACATTTTGCGAATCAGAAATCACTCGAAGTGAAAACATATGCCGTGGGGCAGAAGTCAAGAACGACCCCATTGTCAAGAGTTTGGTTTTTTGGTATATTGGTGAAATATGACTATTAAAGTTTTTGTGGAAATTCCAAAAGGGTCGCAGAACAAATATGAGCGTGACGAGGAAACCGGTGAAATCGTGTTAGATCGGGTGCTGTACGGTCCGCATTACTTTCCGTTTGAATACGGCTCTATCCCCGGCACGAAAGGGGAGGATGGCGACCCGTTAGACGTGGTTTTACTTTGTTCGCACCCGACATTTCCGGGATGTGTGGTACAGGCGCGGGTTATTGGATATTTGGCAATGGAAGACGAAAAGGGGATTGACCATAAAATTATTGCCGTGCCCGTAGAAAAAATAGATCCCCGGTGGGCGGAGGTAAGCGATATACAGGATTTGGGCAGCCACCAGCGGGCCGAAATTAAAGAATTTTTTGAAACCTACAAGCGCCTGGAACCCAACAAATGGGTGAAAGTCACCGACTTTAAATCCAAAGAGGAAGCAGAAAAAATCGTAGAAAAGGCTCAAGCTACGTAATGGTGGATTTGGCGGCACTGCAAACACAATACGCATTTTTGGGATATGAAGTGTTTGGCAACACGGTGTGGCAGCTGCTGGTTGCGGTTGTTGTGTTTTTTCTTGCATATACGGCGCTCAAGCTGTTTAAACGGAACGTCATACGCAGACTCGACAAGCTTGCGGAAAAAATACAAGGAGACTTTGACGACTTGGTCGTTCAGATTTTGCAGTCTGTGGGTACGCCGTTTTATTTGTTTGTGTCCTTGGCTGTTGCGGTGCGGTTTATCGAACAGCCGGAGTGGCTGAAAACCACAGTATTTTATATTGCCGTGGCGGTCATTGTGTACACGGTGGTGCGCGGAATACAGCAAATTATCGATTACGGCTTTCAGCGCGGAATCAAGAAACGCCTACAAGAAGACCCGCGGTTTGACACCTCTGCCATTAAGCTGTTGTCGAAAATTACCAAAGGCGTGGTATGGGTTGTTGCCTTGCTGTTGGTGCTGCAGAATTTGGGGTACGATATTACCGCGCTCATTGCCGGCCTGGGAATCGGAGGCATTGCCATTGCCTTCGCTCTACAGAATGTGTTGAGTGACGTATTTGCCTCGTTCTCCATTTATATGGACAGGCCGTTTCAAACCGGCGACTTTATTATCGTGGGCGACATAATGGGCACGGTGCAGCATATTGGCATAAAGAGTACGCGCATTCAGTCGTTGTGGGGTGAGCAGATTATTATTGCCAATAAAGACTTAACCGAGGCCCGCGTAAAAAACTACAAGCGCATGGAAAACCGGCGTTTGGTGTTTGAATTCGGCGTTACCTATCAAACCCCGGCAGAAAAACTGCGCAAGATTCCCGAAATCGTACAAGAAATCGTACACGGTATAGAACTGGCCGCGGTAGATCGGGCGCACTTCAAAAAGTTCGGCGATTCCGCGCTGGTGTTCGAGGTGATGTACCATGTGGACAGCCCCGACTATAACCAATACATGGACGTACAGCAGGAAATCAATCTGCAGCTCAAAGAACGCCTCGAAAAAGAAGGCATCGAATTCGCCTACCCCACGCAAACCGTGTACTTGCAAAAATTGGGGGAAAGGGTATAATGGCAGGACATGATAAACTTGATTTCTCAAGCGCGAGATAAGGCGGAAAAACTGGCGTTGCTGCGGAAAACCGGGCTTATTCCGGGAGTTTTGTATGGTCCAAAAACAAAAGCGCAAACAGTTAAGGTAAACGCGAAAGAATTCTTAAAGGTGTACGAGGAAGCGGGCGAAAGCTCGCTGGTAAACTTGCGGTCACACGAGGGAGAATCTCCCGTTTTAATTAGAGAGATCCAAAGGGAACCGCTGCAGGGCGGGGTAGTCCATGTGGATTTTTACCAGCCAAGGCTCGACGAAGAAATTGAAGTCTCCGTGCCTTTGGTGTTTGAGGGCGAGGCCCCGGCGCAAAAAGACCTGGGCGGAACCTTTGTAAAGAATATCCAGGAGGTGGAGGTGCGCGCGTTGCCCCAAAACCTTCCCCACGAAATTGTGGTGGACATTAGCAAGTTAGCTACGTTTGCAGATCATATTTTGGTCCGGGATTTGGTGCATAACGCCAAGGTTCATATCGTGCGCGAGCCAGACGAGGTGGTTGCCCAGGTAGTGGAAACCAGGGACGTGGAAGCGGAACTGGAACAGCCGGTGGAAGAAAACGTGGAAGCGGTGGAATCTTCCAAACCAGAGAAGAAAGAAGAGGAGGGAGAGGAAGCGTCCGAAGAAAAACCAGCGTAAATTATTACTACTCGTTGGCCGGGTTCGGCGGCTGTATGCAAAAACCAATATATATTTTTCTTTTTTTACTTATCCTTTCGGCAGTCTTTGGCTTGTCGATTTTTTTTGTTTCCCAGCATGAAGCGTTTGCTCAATTAAGCAAAGAACAGGAAAAAATACTATTGGAAGCGCAGCTAAAGCAGTTGGAAACCGAGATAGCGAATATTGAAACTGACATTACCAAAACGCAGGCGGAAAAAGACACCTTGAAAAACCAAATTTCCGTATTGCGGAGCAAAATTAAAAAGCTCGACCTGCAAATTGAACAGAGCACCGTGTTAATTGGGGATTTACGTTCGCAAATTTCAGATACCTCTTCATCTATCGAGAAAACTTCAGCGGAAATTGAGGCGGTAAAAGCGCAAATCGGCCAGGTGTTGCGCCGCGTGTACGCGGAAGACCAGAAAAGCAAGGTAGAAATTGTGCTGGCCGGGGAAACCATATCTGACTTTTTCTCGAATATGGCGTCTTTGGGGGCTTTAAATACCCGGCTTGAAGCGCTGCTCGCGAATACTAAAGAATTAAATAACTCGCTTAACGAACAAAAAAACGCGCTGGAGTCGGACAAAGAAGAGGAAGAAAATTTCGTGAAAATCCAGATTTTACAGAAACAGGAAAACCAAAATTTACAGTCGCAAACGGCAACATTGCTTGATAAGACGGAAGGAAAGGAAGCTGAATATCAAAAGCAGCTTGTCGACAAAAAAGCAAAAGCGGCGGAAATTCGGTCGCGCATTTTTGAACTGGTTGGCGTGTCGCAGGCTCCCACGTTTGGGGAAGCTTTGGAAATTGCCAAGTACGCGTCGGCGCAAACCGGGGTGCGCCCCGCGTTGCTACTAGCGGTGCTTACGCAAGAATCAAACCTGGGCAAAAACGTGGGCCAGTGTTATTTGGCAAACACCACAAGCGGCGCGTCGGTGGGCATTAACAGCGGCAGGCAGTTTTCGAATGGCATGCACAAAACGCGCGACTTACCGCCGTTTTTGCGCATTACCCGGGACCTGGGAAGAGATCCGCTAAAAACTCCGGTTTCCTGCCCCATACCAAGCGTGGGCGGATACGGGGGCGCAATGGGGCCGGCTCAGTTTATTCCTTCCACGTGGCAGGGGTACAAACTACGATTAGACGGCATGTTGGGAAGGCCGGCTGATCCGTGGAATATTTCAGACGCGTTTTTGGCGTCGGCTTTGTACCTGGCAGACGGGGGAGCGGCAAAAAAAACATACGACGCTGAATGGTGCGCGGTGCAGGCGTACTTTTCTGGCAGGTGCACCACAAGTTATCGCTTTTATGGCGACTCGGTTATGAACCTGGCTGCAAAGTACCAAAAAGACATAGAGATCCTGGAAGGAACCTAGTAAATAAAATCCGAAATTCGAATATCGAAACTCGAAACAAATTCTAAATTAAAAATTCTAATGTCCAAAACGTGTTTTGCGTATTGGTCATTTGGATTTTGGTATTGTCTCGAATTTCGTGCTTAGGATTTCGAATTTTCCAAACCCCGTAGATCTCCTACGATATCTTCTAAATCTCCCGCCATGATGGCTTCCAGATTATGCCACGATTTGCCTATGCGGTGGTCGGTAATGCGGTCTTGGGGAAAGTTATACGTGCGGATTTTTTCCGCGCGTTCTGCCTGGCCAATTTGTCCTTTTCGTTCCCCGGCCAACGTGGCCCCTTCGCTTTCTTCTTTTTGCTGCAATAGCCTGGCGGCCAAAAGCGATAGGGCAAACTCCCGGTTTTTCTGCTGGTTTCGCGAAGCCTGGGACGCCACAACAAGTCCAGTGGGCAGGTGTGTCACGCGCACGGCGGTTTGCCGCTTGTTTACGTTTTGGCCTCCGGGTCCGGAAGAATTAAACGTGTCAATTTTTAAATCAGCGGGGTTAAGCTGTATTTCCGCTTTTGTTGGTTTTGAGAGTATGGCGACCGAGGCGGTGGAAGTGTGGATACGGCCCGCTTTTTCCGTGCTGGGAATTCGCTGCACGCGGTGCACGCCCGCTTCGTGGCGAAGTTTTCCGGCAGCTTCTTTGCTTTGGAATTCTATGGAGGCCTCGCGCATGCCCCCTACCTCGGTTTCGTTTACGTCGAGTACCGTATACTTCCAGCCTTTTTGCTCGGCGTATTTTGTGTACATACGGAATAGATCGCCGGCAAACAGCGAAGCTTCTTCGCCTCCGGTGCCGGGCCGAATTTCCATAATAACGGCGTCAGGCAAATCTTCTGCTTCTTCTTGCAGCAATTCTGCAATTTCCTTCTCTAATTGTTCTTTTTTCTGCGCCAGCAAAACCACTTCTTCCTGGGCCAAAGCGGCCAGTTCTTCTTCCTGCGAAGATATAATTTGGTTATTTTCTTCAATGCGCTGTTTTAGTTCGTCCAGTTCTTGCGCCTTTGTGGCAATTTTTTCCAAAGCCGCTTTTCGTTTGGAAAGTTCCTGGAACTCGTCCCAGCGGGAAATAAGCTCCGGGTCGGTGAGCTTTTCGGTAATCTGGCGGTATTCATCTTTAATTTTTTGTACGTCGGTCATTTTCTTACTGTAGCAGAAGTTGGCCAAAAGAAAAACTCCCTGCGGAGTTTTTCTAACAATCGCCATTCGGCAATTATTTTTTCTTTGTGGTTACGCGGGCGCTGCCCCGTTGCTTTGTTTCAGAACCCGGAGAAGATTTTTTGCTCTTGTCCTTCTTTGGTTTACCTTGAGCTTGTCGAAGGGCAAGTTTCTCTTTAAACTTTTGCACGCGGCCCACTTTGTCCATAATTTTATCCTGGCCCGTGTAAAACGGGTGGCAGTTTGAGCAAATTTCAACTGCAAGGGTTTCTTTGGTGCCCCCTATAACAAACGTGTTCCCGCACGCGCAAGTAACCTTGGCCTTTGGGTAGTATGTCGGATGAATATCTTTTTTCATAATAATCTCTAGGATAATATGCCTGCCCCGTACCGAGCTTTGCTCTGGTATGGGGTCGGATGTAAGTCCTTTTTCATAGCACTGGCATTATAGCACAAACCCGTGGCAGAATCAAGTTTTTCTAGCTGGGGGTTGCGGGACTAAATAATATGTGATATAAAGGGTGGTAATGGAAGAAACGACTACAATTCAAGAAGAGCCGAAAGAACCCACGCCGTCGGCGGGCGAAAACAAGGCTTTGGAAGCAATGATGGAGGCCGGGCTGCATTTTGGGCACAAGACTTCAAAAACGCATCCCAAAATGCGACCGTACATTGCGGGGGTCAGGAACACCGTGCATATTTTGAATTTGGAAAAAACCGCGGAAAAACTGCAGGAAGCCTTGGACGCGCTTGGCGCCATGGTGGCGGAAGGGAAAACCGTGTTGCTGGTGGGTACCAAAGTGCAGGCCAAAGGCGCGGTACACGAAGCCGCCATAGAAACTGGATTGCCTTATGTTACGGAGCGCTGGATTGGGGGTTTACTTACGAACTTTGAAGAAATGTCCAAGCGTATAGCCCACTTAAAAGATTTAGAGAACAAGCTGGCAAACGAAGAGGAGGCAAGCAAATACACCAAATGGGAGCGCCACGAAATGCAGGAAGAAATAAACAAACTGGAGGAAAAATTTGGCGGGGTGAAAAATCTGGAAAAACTGCCGGACGCTCTATTTATATTTGATTTAGACGAAAACGAACTTGCGCAAAAAGAAGCAAAACACAAAGGAATTCAGATATTTGCGGTTGTGGATACGAACGGCGACCCCAGCATAGTGGACTACGCGATTCCCGCGAACGACGACGCAGTGAGTTCCATAAAGTTTATCGCGGAAAAAGTAAAAGAAACCGTACTCCAAAACAAAAAGTAATATGCCAACCATTGAGCAAATTAAAGAGCTGCGGGCAATAACCGGTATTTCCATTTCCGAATGCAAAAAAGCGCTGGAGGAAGCCGGCAACGACCCGGAAAAAGCAAAGGCGCTGCTGCGCGAGCGCGGCAAAGAAATAGCGGAAAAAAAAGGCGTCAGGGAAACGGGCGAAGGCTTGGTAGTTTCGTATGTGCACGGAAACGGCAAAATTGGTTCTATGGTGCAGGTTCGGTGCGAAACCGATTTTGTCGCCCGATCGCAAGACTTTCAAGCCTTGTGCCACGAGCTGGCTTTGCAGGTAGCTTCCATGGAAGCAGATTCGATCGAGGACTTGTTGGCGCAGGAATACATTAAAGATACTTCCACAACAATAAAAGATATTATTCAAGAGGTTATTGCCAAAGTGGGCGAAAATATTGTGGTAGACAAGTTTACGCGTTTTTCAATGTAGCGAATGAGCCTTACTATTCACTTTCTTATTGTCGTAGCAAGCCTGGCGGGCATTGTGTTTATTGTGTGGCGTAAAATTCCCTTATTAAAAGAACTTCCCGAGGAAGGCGTAGCAAGCATGCAAGATGCACTGGCGCAGGAAACGAAAAAAGTGGTAAGCTCCCAAAAGGAAAAGCTGCTTCGTTCAGAACAGTTTGCCAAAACATTGTCCCGGGCAAAAACTCTGGCCTCCGCCACGGAAAAGCGCACAGCGGAATTAATGGGAAAGCTGCAAAAAAAGCAGGAAGAGCGGAAAGAAGAGTTTACCGAATCGTATTGGGACCAGCTGCGCAAGCGCACGAAACGGAAAAAATAACGTGCCGATGTAGCTCAGTGGAAGAGCAACACTTTTGTAAAGTGAAGGTCGTGGGTTCGAATCCCTCCATCGGCTCTTTTTTGTGATACAATAACTCGATGATGATGAAAATTTTACTGGTCATTTTTTTTGCGGTTGCAATTATTGTTGTTTTGTCGCAGATGCCCGTTATTACCGGGATTGGAAGCGACCAAACGCGAATAGACATTGCAGAAGCCGCACCAATTGAGCTTTCCGGGAAAACGCTTTTTATTTCCGATTTGCACCTTACCGCCCAGCCCGCGTTGCAAGATCAATTTAACCTTGATTTTAGCAATGTAGAGAATGTAATAATCGTGGGG
>DASWIZ010000039.1:0-7180 GCA_036397395.1 Minisyncoccota bacterium | reverse complement strand
AGTCTCATTGTTTGTTTTGTTGGGCTATTTCCCTTAATTGGTTGCGCAGTTTAAAACGTTTTACCGGCGTGAGATGGTCAATAATTAACGTGCCCTGCAAGTGGTCTATTTCGTGCTGGAATATGCGCGCAACCAAGCCGGAAGCCTCTATTTTTACCGAATCGCCTTTGGACGTTTGGCAAAGAACTTCTATGTTTTGGGCGCGTTTTATGGGTACAAAAATTCCGGGCAAGCTTAAACAGCCTTCTTCCGCGGTTTCGGTTTCTTTTGATTTTGAAAGGATTTTTGGGTTTAAAAACGCCAGCGGCCTGCCTGCCGGCAAGGCAGGTTTTCCGGGCGTACCGCTTTTGCGATCCTCTTTATGTGCCCGAGGGTCTTGGGATGTTTCCACAATAATAACGCGCTGGGAAATGCCGATTTGCGGCGCGGCCAGGCCAATGCCGTCGTTCTCGTACATAGCCTGTATCATTTGGGGAATGAGTTTTCGCATTTCAGAAGTCGCGGCCGCTTCGCCCGCCTTGCGCTTGAGCACCTTTTCAGGATATGTTGCAATAGACAATTTCGCCGCCATTCGCCTACTATACCAAAAAACCGCTCCAAAGGCGAGATTTGAATAAAATACGAGCAGGGGCGCCTGGATTTGAACCGGGTCTAACAGGTTTGGAGCCTGTTGTGCTGCCGTTGACACTACGCCCCCATCATCCGCCGGCGAGGCGGATTACTTCTTCGCTTCTTTGTGCGCGGTGGTTTTTCTGCAGGTATTACAGAACTTTTTCAGTTCGAGTTTTTTTTCCGCCGCCGCTTTGGACTTTTTGATAAAATAATTTATCTTTTTACAGTTCGTGCACTGGAACTTAGTAAATGGTTTTTTCTTTGCCGCCATAATACTCCTGCGAATTACGAATTGATACGAATATACGAATACGACTTTTCTCCTTGAGCCGAGACCGGGATTTGAACCCGGGACCTACTCCTTACCATGGAGTTGCTCTGCCACTGAGCTATCTCGGCGAAGGGTGGGCCGGGAGGGATTCGAACCCCCGAAGACGTAAAGCCATCACGTTTACAGCGTGACCCCGTTGACCGCTTGGGTACCGACCCTTACTCAAAATTCTACCATAATTTCTCCCAATTTTCAATCCCTACTTTATTACCTTACCGTGCTTGGCCCGCCATTCCGCGATTTTCTTGTGGTCGCCCGATACAAGCGCTTTTGGCACTGATCGTTTTTTACCAGCAATCTCGAATACTTCCGAGCGCGTGTACTGGGGGTACTCTACGAATCCCCCACCTTGTACGTGTTCTTTTAAAAATTCTTCTTTTCCGATAACGCCGGGAATCAAGCGGGCTACGGTTTCCACCACTATCATTGCGGGCAGTTCCCCGCCCATTAAGTCGTAATCCCCTATCGAAATTTGTTCGTCGGCAATGTATTTTCCCACGCGTTCGTCCACGCCTTCGTACCTGCCGCAAACCAGGATAAGCTGGTCGAGCTTTGCGTACTCGCTTGCTTTTCGCTGGGTAAATTTTTTCCCCCTTGGCGTAAAGAGAATAATTTTGAATTTTGAATTTTGAATTTTTAAACTTTCTACTGCCCTGGCGATTGGTTCTGGCTTCATAACCATACCGAGGCCGCCGCCAAACGGGCTATCATCCACGGTTTTGTGCGCATCTGCGCTCCACTGTCGCAAGTTGTGTACGTTAATTTCCAAAAGCTTTTTTTCCTGCGCGCGCGCCAAAAGCGATTCTTTAAAATAGGAATCAAAAATTTCCGGAAATATGGTAATAATATCAAATCGCATGCCAGAAAAAGAAAACAGCCTACCTGTATATGGTAGCACTGTTTTCCCGAAGTTCAAATTTTAAATCTAGATGTTTAAGTCGCCAAGAGGCTCTTCGCTTCTTTGGCTGCGCGGCCCTTTGCCGCCTTCGGGTTCCTCAATCTTAAGGTTTACCCTGGCGTGGGCTTTTAAGCCCGCAATGCGAACCAGCGTGCGAATTGCCCTGGCGGTAGAACCTTGGCGGCCAACAATTTGGCCCATGTCCTGGGCGTGAACCGTAAGCGTAAGCAATACGCCCATTTCATCTACCTTGCGCTCAACCTTTACGCTGTCTGGGTTGTCTACCAAAGACTTCACGAGGTACTCCAACATCCCTTGGTACTGTGGTGTCTCTTCTGCCATATTCTGAATTAATATCTATCTGATCTACCTTAGACCGACCTTTCTGCGACTCTTCTATTGTATTTCTGGTTTTCTGTCTTGTCAAGCGTTTAAGAGCAGAAGCGCTTTCGCAGGAGAAACGCGTAGCGTAGCTACGCATGTTGGAGAGAGCTGGCCACGAAAAATAGCAAAGCTATCTCGTGGCGGATCTCCTACGAAAGCGCTTCTAGTCTCAACATAATTGGGGCTACTTCCCCATCGGAACGCATACTTTGTACGCGCTTTGACGGAGAAATTGACACATCGTTCTGGCTCTTCTAAAATAGATGTACTATGTGGATAATTCAGTGCGATTTATGCAGAAAACAGATTGATCGAGCCTCAACAGTAAGGATTGAGCTTGATTTTGCTAAGAAAGCAGAGTTATGCACGGATTGTGCCGCTCCAATTCTTCGTTTCCTCAAGAAGCATAAATTTATTAGGAAAGACGGGGTAACTTTCGAAGAACGCTTACTTTCGTAAACTAGTTTCTCAAAGTGCTGTTTTCTGTTTCGCTGTTTCCGGCTCATCAGGTAAGACATACATCTTACGACAGAGTTTGACTTCTCGATGTCGCTGGCTATAATAAGAATATATGGCAAACAATCAAGCTACAATTCTTACGCCAGATCAGGCGAAAAACCTACGATATCCGCTTCCTAAAAGCTGGGGCGCTGCCGTGGGTATTCTTAAGGGGAAAAAGCGTGTTGACGCATTAAAGCATCAAAAACAAATTCGCAAAGAGTGGGGGCAGTACTCCAAAAAGCTTGCTAGAATGCTTCATAAATGATTCTTGATACCAATATCCTTATTGCGCATCTCAATGGCGAGCCCGAAGTTATTGAAACGTTGTCCGACTGGAAACGATCCGGTCGGCCGCTTTTTATTTCTTCAATCTCGTTTGCAGAAACTCTTGCATTACCGGGGCTTATTCCACAAGAACGCGATAAAATTCGAGCATATTTATTAAGTCTTTTAGCGATTCCCTTTGATAATACGGTTGCAGAAGCGGCAGCGATATTCAAAGGGGTTTACCGCATAGAATTGCCAGATGCAGCAATTGCAGCCAGCGCATATACGCGCAACCTTCCTTTAGTAACTCGCGACCGCCAATTCCGCAAAATCAAAGAAATCACGGTTGTTGAAATATAGTTTTCTCAAAGTGCTGTTTTCTGTTTCGCTGTTTCCGGCTCATCAGGTAAGACATACATCTTACGACAGAATTTTTGCTTGTTCTGAGCGTAGTCGAAGGGGTGCAAAATTGGTCGGAGCGGTGGAAGAGAAGAATTAAATCCTCTCTTTCCTCCTGAAATTTGATCTCAAAATTTACCGTCTATGGCTCTACGTTTCCATAGTTTCCATAGCGGCGAGATGGGCACTACGTAATCAAGTCACTGTTTTCTGTTTGTTGCTAACTGTTTACTGTCGTAATGTCCATTTCGCCGCTAGGAAGAATATATCAAAGAGCTGGCTGGGGTTACTCCCCCCATCGGAACGCATAACTTCTGCGCGCTTTGACGGAGAAATTGACTTTGCTTTTATCCCTCTGTATGCTAATATAATGGAAAGATATAAATCACCGTTTGGGGATGTGGAGCTAACCAATGAACGTTTGCGCCATATCCTGCAATTTCACCCCGAAATTCGTATATACCAAAAGCTGATTGGTGCCGCAGTTGAAAATCCTGAAATCATCCGCCGTTCAAAATTCGACCAAAAAGTATTTATCCTCTATCGTTCAATTTCAAAGAGGAAGAAATATCTCGCGGTAGTGCTAAAAACTAACCAACGGAATTTCGTTCTTACAGCATATCTTACAAATAAAATCCAACACGAAGCATTATGAAACTCTACTATTACTACGATAAAGAAGCTGACGTACTTTACTTCTCAAAAGGAAAGCCTTCGGCAAAAGACCAGGCACAGGAAACGCAAGATGATGTCGTTCTCCGGCTCGATCCCAAAACCCGTGAAGTGCGCGGTTTTACCGTGCTCAACTTTCTGAAGCGCTTGTCTCCAAAAAACCTTCCGCTTCCCCTGCCCCTCAATATCGAATTCCGCCCGGCATAATTTTGTTTTATTTTAGGTGCGTTCTGTTTCGCTGTTTCCAGCTCATCAGGTAAGACATACATCTTACGACAGTTGGGCAGTGGAAGAGAAAGCATTGAATCCTCTCTCCCACCGCCCTTATAGGCTAGCGCTTGGCTCTGTTGAAGAACCGGCGCGCCAGCGCCTCTTTTACTGACAGCCCACGCTCGTGGGCTGTCAGGACAGCCTCTAAAAAGGCACTGCCTATGTAGATCATTACGATCACCACGGCAATGAACACTATAGGTTTTGCCACCGTCGTTAAAATTTCCATTTTTCCTCCTGAAATTTGATGTCAAAATTTGCCGTCTATGGCTCTACGTTTCCATAGCGGCGAGGTGGGCACTAATGCTGTTTTCATTCCTGAATAAATTTTTTCTGAATGTGTCTGCTTAATGTCCATTTCGCCGCTAGGAAGAATATATCAAAGAGCTGGCTGGGTTTCCCCATCGAAATTCACAAATTGCTTCCTGAACTTCGATGGAGAAATTTGTCATGAGTGATAGTCGAATGATTGACACTTTTATTGGCAGAAAGTATACTAAACTATATGACAGAGGAAAATTCTCAACAGGCTGTTACAAAGGGAGATATGCAGGATTTGCTTGCTGAGCAAAGCAAGATTATTTTGGGTGCGGTCGACGAGAAGATTGGAAAACTGGATAACCGAATTGATGGAGTGGAAGATCGTATAGACAAGCTGGGGCAGTCTGTTGATTCACGACTTGCTACCATGGAAATTCGGTTGCTCGCAGAAATAGACAAGAGAATTCTGGCAAGCGAGGAAAGGATAAACCGCAAAATTGATCGACTTACCACTACTCTCGACAAATTCTTAAAGCGCATGACCGATATGGAAGACGAGTTTGAGATAATGAAACACGATCTCAATCGAGTCAAGGCCATCCTTAAAGAAAAACTCGGAGTTGATCTTACATAAATTTCTCAAGGTGCTAACTGGGGCTACTCCCCCATCGAAATGCATATTTTGTACGCGCTTTGATGGAGAAACTTGTCCTGCTCTCGAGAGCCTTGACCCTCGTGGAGAGGAACGCAGCTGAAGAATTTGACTTTTCTGTTTCCTGGGATACAATGGGATTACTATGGCGAAGAGATCAAATGACAAAACACAATTTAACGTAGTTTTTCGGCAAGAGCCGGAAGGCGGTTTTACTGTGCTTGTTCCCGCGTTGCCAGGATGCGTAAGTTATGGAAAAACCTTACAAGAAGCAAGGCAAATGGCCCAAGACGCGATTGCGGGGTATATTGCTTCTCTCCAAAAACACGGAGAATCTATTCCTTCCGACGAGGGAAGTTTTATCTCCACTGTCCAGGTGTTGCTGAAGTCTTCGTTTGCCCATGCCTAAGCTTCCGCCTCTTACTTCCAAACGCATTCTTCAAATCCTCCATCAGGAGGGTTTTGTTATTGACCACACAACCGGAAGCCATTACATTCTTTATCACTCCGCAAGAAAGGCAAGAGTCACGGTTCCCTTTCATCGCAAAGCGCTTCCGAAGGGAACCATCCACGCGATTTTCAAATCCGCTGGTCTTACCGCTCAAGACATCAAGAAGTATCTCTAACTTTTCTCAAAGAACTTTCCTCTTTTGAACCCTCAATATTTGCATTGGAATTGAGAATTCATTCAGAGGGGCGTCGGAGAGTTTTAATTCTCCGACACCCTTGTACTATTTCCAGCAATTACTGGTTGGCGATATGGGCACCGCCATCGTCGAGGACGATGGCGATCGGGGAGACATCCTCCCCGCGGTCGTATGCCCATAGCCACGACTCGAGGTCACGGTCTGGGCCCCACTTGGTCCCTCCAATCTGGAGGGTGAACCCTGGTTTCCCGACCCTCCCGGCGGGGTATTGGTAAAGCTCTACTGACCAAGGCTCATAGCCTTGTCGGTAGAGTGCCAGGGCTACCGGATGCCGGTAGCAGTCTTCGGGGTTTCCACCCTGGATGTCTTCCAGGGTTATTTGTATGTTTGCCATTTTCTTCCTCCGTTTTCTCTTGCCGCTGCAGGAGGACCGCGCGACAAGAACATCCCTATCCGTTTCTCTGCCATTTCTGGTTCAGAGTGCCTTGGGAGTACCGCTTATGTTTCCATAGCGGCGAGATGAACACTAATACTGTTTTCATTCCAAGTTAACTCTTTTCTGAATGTGTCTGTTTAATGTCCACTTCGCCGCTATGAAATTGTGTTTCAAGGTGCTGGTTATTCCTCTTTGCCCTTGACAAGTTATGTGGGCTTGATATACTGAACATACAAAGGGTAGAGATTCGTAGATTTTGCGAGTCTCGCTACTTGTCGCAAAAAGTTCTGCCATTTTTGGCGGGGCTTTTTGTTTTGTGATACAATATGCCCGTGGACTTGGGCTCGTAGTTCTATGAAGTTAAAACTCTACCCTTGACAAGTAGCGTAGCGGGTGCAAATCCCGCCGAGTCCACACCAAGAAATCTGTTGCGCAAACGGATTTTTTGTTTGCGAAAATTCTATTATTAAAAATTGTTTCAAGGTGCTTTGGGATTTCTCCCGCCAAACTTCACAATATATTGCAATCAGTTTGTGAGTTTTGGTGGGAGAGGGAATGTTTTGATGTAATCGCTGCATTCCCTCAAGTTTTGGAGCGTATAATGTCTCCTCTAAAGAACTTTCTCTTTTATTCGTCTTGCCGCGGAAGTGGTATCGGCTCGACTACGACCAGAGGATGGCCGCTTTCCTGCGTTTCCGCAAGAACAGTATTGTCAAGTACCCCTTTCTTCGGACACGTTTGTAACAGCGTCTGATGAAAGGAGTTTCGACCTTTCGATATATTGTTGGAAGAACTTCATGGGTGGCATACGCAATGAGGTGTGAATCCTGGAGTTGTTGTAGGAATTGAC
>DASWIZ010000038.1:0-31601 GCA_036397395.1 Minisyncoccota bacterium | reverse complement strand
GGATACCTTGCCAATTACATGCACGCGTTAGTATCCTACGTGCTTGCGTAGAAGCACAGAGCCTAACAAGACACAAGCGTTTCACCATATGACAATGGCTAGCAAACAAAAAACCTCACCTACGTGAGCTGTTTTCGGTTTATCCAAACAAATGGGCGTTGGAGAGTTTTGTAATTCAGAGCATTAAGGGCTAATATCACTCCCGCTATAATCAATGTCATTCCGGTACCAAACCCGAAATACAGTCCCAGTCTTGAATCCCCGACCCTTGAATCTACAACTTTTTTCTCCAAGTATTTCCTATGCTCTGCCTGGCTTTCAGCCATGGAAATAATCTTTTGCGCAGCACCAGGACTTATTTGGTCGTAGCGTTCCAATATATTTGGCGGGGGAAGGGGTCCAGAAAAAGTAATTTCTTCACGACGGAAAACTCGTCCCTCATTTATTTGTGGGCTAGTTTGTTGTCCTTCGTTGTTCGTCGGAGGGAATTTAGGCGAAGGCAAGGGTACGTTGTTTTGCTGCCTTTTCTTTTTCTTCTTGCTCATACAAGTCAATGGATACTTTGAGGTCGCGTCCAACCGTATCCCAGTCTGAAGCAATGGAGAGAATGTCAATGTCTTCCCTGTCCAGAGTTCTAACGTAGTCTTTTGACAGGACATTCATGAAATCTACAAGCTGGGCAACCCCTAACAAGAAGGACGGCTTTTTGCCTACAATGCCTCCTCCTTTGAACAGAGGACTCGAATTGTAGCTTAGTGATGTCTGTTTCATACCTTCTTTGTACCATGTTGGTACTGAAAGTCAAACTTGTGATCTGAATTCTACGAAAAATTGAGCTCACATATCAGCTTTTCCTGATATAGTGGAGCGGGTGAAGGGAATCGAACCCTCGTGGTCAGGTTGGAAACCTGATGCACTACCACTGTGCTACACCCGCAATTCTTAAATAATTGGTTTGCCGTACTTTATCAAATTTTCTTTCTTTTCTCTTCGCCACCCTTTAATTTGATGTTCTCTCCCACGCGCTTCTCGCAGCGTCTTGAATGATTCACGATATACCAGTTCGAAGCTTTGTGTTCGCTTAGTAAATTCTGCGCCGTCACCGCTTTGGTGCCGCTTAACCCGCGATACAACGTTTGAGCTTACTCCTACATAAAGGTGGTTCTTTGGACCGCGAAGAATGTATACTTCGTACATAATAATTAATTGCAGCCCTTCGATAAACTCAGGGCCCTTCTCCTGCGCTCAACGTCGCAGACCCTGAGCTTGTCGAAGGGTCGGGATACTCGGATTTGAACCGAGACTAAATCCTCCCAAAGGACTCGTGCTGCCGTTACACTATATCCCGCTTGCGGTATATCCCGCTTCGTAGGGTATGTATACCATTTTTCCTGTCTTTCAGCAACTGTTTTTGTTCGAGAAACTTATACGGCAGCCGCAACAGGTTGGCGTTTGAGCAAAAACGTAAGCACCGGCGGGGTAAGCAGGGTGGTAAGTATAACCATAATGACGATAACCGAGAATACGTTGGGCGAAATTACGCCCAAAGAAGCTCCAATGGTGGCAAAAATTAACCCCACCTCGCCTCTTGGAATCATGCCGAATCCCACAAGCAACCGGTCTCCCTTGACGGCCGCCAAGCCTGCGACGATTTTCCCCAAAAAGGCCGCGGCGGTAATGCCCACGGACGTTGCCGTTAACGCGGCTCCCAAAAACAGGTAGGCGTTTTGGCTTAATCCCGGCAAAAGCCACGGCCCCACCACGTACGTTCCCAGCGTAAACGGCGCGACAACGCCAATGGTAGCAACCAAAAACGCGCGCGCGCCCACTTTTTTCATTTTTGAGATATTAGACTCTAAACCTATCTGGAATAACAGTATAACCACCCCCAATTCCGCCAAAAACGTAATAATAGAATCGTGCTGTATGGGTTCTAAAACCGTAATGCCCACCAACGCCAGGTTCCCAAGAATAACGCCCATAACCAGCTCGCCAAGAACCGAAGGCTGGCCAAATTTTTCTACCAGACTCGCCAGCTTTGCCGCCAGCAAAATAACGGCAATCCATAAAAAAGTGGAGACATCCGCTCCATGAGATATTGTTTCTTCCATATCGAACAAAATTCTAGCACAACAAAAAACTCCCCGCAAGGGGAAGTTTTTTCACAGCCTAGCGGGCATACTCTATAAATCTGTTTTCGCGCACCAGCGTAACCTTAATTTCCCCGGGGTAGCGCAGCTCTTCCTGAATACGGTTGGCAATGTCCCGGGCTAAACGTTGGGCTCCCGGGTCATCTATTTTTTCAGGCTCCACAAACACGCGAATTTCTCGCCCCGCTTGAATCGCGTATGCCTTTTCAACCCCTTCAAAACCAGAAGCAATGCCTTCAAGTTCTCCAATTCGTTTTAAATAGTTTTCTAATGTGTCTTTCCTTGCCCCGGGCCGGGAAGCGGAAATGGCGTCAGCCGCCTGAACCAGCACCGCTTCAATGGATTCATACGGATAATCTTCGTGGTGGGACTTCATGGCGTCTATGACTTCCCTTTCCGCCCCGAATTTCTCTAAAATACGTATGCCGATTTCAACGTGCGACCCTTCTACCTGGTGATCAAGCGCTTTTCCAATGTCATGGAACAAGCCGCCTTTTTTCGCCACGTTTATGTTTCCCCCTACTTCCGCGGCCAAAGCGCCGGCTAAATGTCCTACCTCGATAGAGTGCATCAACACGTTTTGTCCGTAGCTGGTCCGAAATTTCAAGCGGCCAAGCAGTTGCACCAATTTGGGGTCAATACCTACAATACCCAGGTCATACACCGCGGCTTCTCCCGCTTCCTTTATCTGGCTTTCAATTTCAGACTGTACTTTGGCAACTTCTTCTTCCACCCGAGCCGGGTGAATTCTTCCGTCTTTAATAAGGCGTTCCAGGGTTACTTTGGCAATGTGGCGCCGCAAAGGGTCAAACCCAGAGATCACCACGGCTTCCGGAGTTTCGTCCACAATAATTTCCACTCCTGCCAAACGCTCTAACGAACGGATGTTTCTTCCTTCTTTTCCAATAATCTTTCCTTTCAAATCTTCAGAGGGAAGCTGTACCGTGGTCGTGGTAATTTCCTGGGTTTGGGAAACCGCGGTTTTCTGGATAGCGTAGGCGACAATTTCTTTCGCGCGCCGTTCAAACCGTTCCTGCCCTTCTTCCTCTAACTTTCGAATACGGCCCATAATGTCCTGCTCCATGCTTTTTTCTACCTGGGCAATCAGTTCTTTTTTTGCCTGTTCCTTGGAAAGACTGGCTGCGTATTCGAGTTTTTTGGTAATTTCTTCCCTTTCTTTTTCCAGGCCCTGTTCTCTTTTTTCAGTTTCCTGGAGTTTTTGGAGCAAGCCGTTTTCTTTTTTCTCAAACTCAAAATTCCGCTTGCCAAGCGTTTCTTCCCTTTGAAGGAGTACTTGTTCTGTTTTTAAAAAAGCCTGCCGCCTTTTTTCTTCTTCTGTTTTTGCCGCCTCTACCACCTCTTTTGCCTTATCCCTTGCGGCAGAAAGAATTTCCTCTGTTTGCTGTTCGGCTTCCTTAACTTTCTGTTGAAGTTTTTGCTCTATGGTCCCTGCCCGTCTCCTGGCAATGGATTGTCGAGCGAAATACCCTAATAGAGAGCCCCCGACAAGCGCAAACACACCCGTCGCAAGCCAGACTAATTGTTCGGTCATATATGTGGTTGATCAGTTGGATTTCCATTGTGTGTGTCCAAAAGTCAAAATAAATTTCTCTGCCGCCAGCATACCAAAACTCCCCCCATTTGTCAAAACCCCGCACCTTTCCTAGCGCGTGAAAAGTGCGGGGTCAAAACCCAAAAGCGGGTTATGCCCCGCTTTTCTCCTCTATAACTTTGTCGATAATACCGTATTCTTTTGCTTCTTTGGCGTCCAGGTAAAAATCGCGGTCCGTATCTTTTTCCACCTTTTCTAACGACTGGCCCGTGTGTTTTGACAATATGTTGTTCAGGCGCTCCCGTATTTTTACAATTTGTTTGGCCGTAATCTCAATTTCCACGGCCTGGCCCTGCGCCCCTCCCAAAGGCTGATGCAGCATAATCTGGGAGTTAGGCAAAGCAAAACGCTTTCCCTTTTCGCCGGCAGCAAGCAGTACCGCGCCCATGGAAGCCGCCATACCCACGCATACGGTAGAAATAGGGCATTTTACATACCGCATGGTGTCGTAAATAGCCAGGCCGCCCGTAACGATTCCGCCCGGAGTATTTAAGTACAGTTGTATGGGTTTTTTAGGGTCTTTGGAAGCTAAAAACAGCATTTGGGCAATAACCGAATTTGCCACCATATCGTTAATGGGGCTGCCCAAAAAAATAATGCGCTCTTTTAAAAGCCTGGAGTAAATGTCGTAGGCGCGCTCTCCGTATTGTGACTTTTCTATAACAGTAGGAATGAGATTCATGGTGGTGTAATTTGGATTATACTGCAAGACTTTCGAGGAATTGCAGGGTTTTTTCGTGCCGAATAACGCCTTCCGCATATTCTTTTAACCGCACGGGGTCGATATCTTTCTCCGCTTTTCCGGCGTCCTTGTAATGGCGTATAATGGCGTTTGCGTGCTCTTCAATCTCCTCTTCGCCTGGAGTAATCCCTTCTTTTTTTGCCACTTCCCGTAACACCAGGAAGCGCTTTACCCGTTTTGCGGCTTCCTGCTCGAAAGAATCAAGCAGTTCTGTCTCGGTTTTCCCAGTCTGGGTCAAATACTGCTGAAAAGGAATACCCATCGTTTGGGCTACTCCTTGTTTTACGTTCTGCAATAACACCTGTTTTTCCCGCTCAACCAGCATATCGGGAATATCAAGGCGCGCCTGTTCTGCTATTTTTTCCAAAATTTCCTGGCGGAAACGTTCTTTTTCCCGCAACTCTTTTTCGTGCCGCAACCCTTCCGCGATGCTTTCTTTCAGGCTCGCCACATCGGTAAAATTTCCCACGGTTTTCGCAAAATCGTCATCCAATTCAAGAGTTACCCCGTCTTTGGTTTTTCTGCTTTCTTTCAACCATTCTAACGCGTCTTGCACCTCTTTTTCCCGCACCTCCACCTTTCTTTTTTCTGTTGCCTTGGCAATTTCTTTATATTCTGGAAGTTCAATATAGGGAAGGACCGCTACTTTTATTTGAAACTCCAACGGGTTTCCGGGAGCCAATTTTAGCACATGCACTTCCGGTTCTCCTATTGCGTCTACCTGCTGTTCTTCAAGAATACCCGCATAGGCTTCACCAATCGCCAGCCGTGCTGCTTTGGCTAAAATAGCCCCTTGTCCTAACTGCTTTTCCGCGACAGCTATTGGGACATGTCCGGGTCGAAACCCTTCCATGCGCATATCTTTTGCCAAAACGGCTGTGGCCGCTGTTCGGTGTTTTTCAAACTCCGCCGGCTCTAAAGAAACGTCAAGCTGGACCTGGGACTTTGGCAATTGTTTTTTTGCAACTTTCATATTATTCTTCAGACTCTGTTTCCGGTTCTCCGGTTTTCTGCACGTTTCCTTCGGGAGTTCGCACGTCAATTTTCCAGCCCGTAAGCTTTGCGGCCAGCCTGACGTTTTGGCCGTCCCGTCCAATTGCCAAAGACAGCTGGTCTTCTGCAACTATCGCTTGCGCCTTATTTTTTTCCTCAATTTCGACTTGTAAAACCTTTGCGGGAGACAATGCGTTTGCAATATACACTTCCGGATCCTGGGCCCATTCAATAATGTCAATTTTTTCCCCTCCCAGTTCGTTAATGACCGCCGATACCCTGGTGCCGCGCTGGCCAACCATAGATCCTACCGGATCCACCCCGTCCGCGCTTGAGGTTACCGCTATCTTTGTCCGGGAACCCGGTTCCCTGGTTATTCCTTTTATTTCTACTGTTCCCGCGGCAGTTTCGGGAACCTCAAGTTCAAATAACTTTGAAATAAATTTGGGGTATGCCCGGGAAAGAAATACCGAGGGCCCTTTGGGAGAATCCTCTACTTTCAGTACATAAAACTTCAGGCGCTGCCCAATCCGGTAAAACTCCCCCGGCACCTGTTCTTCCTGCAACAACAACCCAAGCGTTTTGCCCAAGTCGACAAACACCATGCGCCCCTCCACGCGCTGTACCACGCCGGAAACCAGCTCGCCTTCTTTCGATTCAAATTCGTCTAAAATAGACTCTCGTTCCGCTTCCCGAATTTTTTGCAGTATAACCTGTTTTGCGGTTTGGGCGGCAATTCTTCCGTAGTCGGTTTTTGAATCCAATTTTAGTTCAACTTCTTCCCCCACTTTGGCGTTTTTTTGCTCTTTTTTCGCGTCTTCTGCCATAATATGCCGTTCCGGGTTAAAGCGGATTTTCTTGCCTTCTTCAGCCTCCTCTAGGGCGGGTTCTTCTTCGATCTCGCCTTCTTTTGCTTTCATTGCTTCCAGTTCTTCCTCTGAATAAATCATGCTTTCGTCCACCACCTGTTTTATTTGCCAAAACTCAACATTCCCTGTTGCCAAATCCAAGGATGCTTTAATGTTTTGGCCTCGTTTGCCAAATTCTTTTTTGTAGGCCGCGGCCAGGGCTTGTTCCACCGTTTCCAGCACTTTTTCCTTGGAAAGCCCTTTTTCCTCCGCAATACTGTCTAACAATACGCCGAAATTTTTAAAATCAATCATGTAATTAAATTCGAAATACGAATATCGAAATTCGAAACAAATTCAAATACCAAAATATATATAAATTCAAAACTTGTTTCGTGCTTCGGATTTCGTGCTTCGTGCTTTTACAAATAAATGCCCGCGTCGCGGACATCTCATTCAATACGTCAAATGTATCACAACCCCCATTTCTTGTCAACCTGCCAGGCTAGATGCTCTATCCCCGCGTGGTGATTAAACTGAAAGTTTAGTCGGTTTTTTCGAGAAACTCATTAAACGCGCCCGCGAACTCCCGAAAAATGGCTGGCGCAGTTTGGAAATTATGGAAGATTTAACTTCTGGGGCCATAAGCAGATCGCGGATTAATGCCAAAGGAACCCCTCTTTATTCTTTCTTTCATGGCGTTGAGCGAGAACTGAAGAATATGTTTGGTATCTTGGTATTCTTTCATTACGTTGTTTTCATAAAATATTCTTATAGCCGCATTTTTCTCAAACAAAAGCTTGCCGCCAAAAATAACTTGATAGCGCAAGAAAGGTTTTGCCTGGTTCAAGACCGCCACGTCAACATGTTCGGTGCCAAAGATATGCTCAAGCTTGCCCCCAAGCTCCAAGGTTTTGTCAAAATATGCGTCCTTGGAGATATCCTTGTCGAGCAACAAGCCAATATCAATATCAGAGAAATGATGGGTTGTGCCGCGAACTTGCGAGCCGAACAGGTATGCCAAAACCACCCCTCCCCTTTGGAAGATTTCCTGCAATTCTTTTTGGTTTTTCTGGATAATCTCTTGCATTACCCAACCATACCACAAAACCAACCAAAATTCCACCTCCCTGGTTTTAGAAAGCGTGGACGAAGAACCCCGCCCGCCGTGTTGTCATTAAGGTAAGGGGTTAGCCTTGTACTTGGGCGTGTATAGCGGGTGGGCATTGAGAAGCCGGTATGGCTCGAACTTGTTTTACAACCCCTGACTGGTGAAGGTCTGGGGCGGGTGGGAGTGTATACAATAGAAGATCTGGCATTGATTGGTTAAAACAAATAGTCTGGTGAGTAGAGTCGGGAGCCGTGTCTGATGTAATAATGTCGGTGTCTTCATAGAACTTTACCGCACATGTTTCGTTTCCTGCAGAACCGCAGACAGAAGCACTGGTTATCCATACAGAAAGTTCGACAGAGTTGTATTGGGACGGCCAGTCAATACTATTATGTGTAGGGTTGAATCTATCAGCCGTACTGTTTGGCCAGTAGTAATTAACTGGAGTCCAATGCGGATTACCACTTGTTCCGTATCCTGTTTTATTGATAAGGTATACTGCTGGCTGGGGTCGAAAGTGTGATACTCCTGGAGTCGGAGCATCCTTATCTAAGGTAAGATTAGGGTCTTGACATCCATTTGGAGTTCCCAGAGGGAAAAAAGCTATACTGTGTATTGCGTCATTCCAGTCATCATCCATAAAAAAGACATCTTCCTGCATAAGATACTTTTTAAGATCTGCGACTCCGCCGTTAAAACAAATACCCATGGCTGTAAAGTTTTGGTCTCTGTTCGCGCGAACCGCCGAGTTGCCGATAATACCAATAGCGCTTACTTCATCTCCCCAGTTTAATATAGGAGCTGAATTATCAAGGTCAAAGATTGCTCCGCCAGGAAATGCTGCGGGGTCAATGTATACATAGTCGTTCCCTCCAGGATTTATGGGGTTGTTAAAGTCTACTGCTTCTTCACAGTTGCCCGGATTTGTGCAAGTACAGTTAATATCTCTACAGAGGTATATGCCAGGAGCTGTTACTCCGGCAGGGCCGCTAAATCCTCCGCCGCCGGAGCTTGGGAGGTCAAGGGTTGGGTTTGTGCCAAAGAACTGGGTTAGGCCGGGCTGGTTTAACAGGGTAAGCTGGGGGTTTATGACCTGTATGATAAGGAACGAGGCTAAAACAAGAAGAAGTCCCAGTATGGCGGCTCGCAGTTTGTCGCGGGCTTCAGAAGCTTGGGATGGGATGGCTCCCGAGGTTAACCACTGTATGCCTCCCCACACGATCATGACAAAAGCTGCAAGGCCGGCGATGCCCACAAAGAAATAGTACAGCCAGGCGACAACGGTGTTTAGGTTCTGGTTGGTGTTCAGGTCTACGCCGCCGAACGTGGGGTAATCCAGGTTCAGGTTGATTTGGGCGAATGCGAAAATCGGGGCAACAACGGCGAGTAGTACAAAAACAAACAAAATCTTTTTTATCATTACTATATTGTATCAATTCCCTAACTTGTGTGCAACCAATTCTTCGCCATATCGAATGCCATTTTTGCGATACACAGCATCAAAACTAAAAATAGCATCGAGAGCGTCTTTTCGAATGATTGCAATGTTTGTGCAATCAACGAAACTTACGTTTTTCGATGTTTGACTACCAAAAATTTCAAGCGCAAGCTCTTCAATATCACTATCAACCCATCTGTATGGAAACGGAGCTTCAATGTTCTTAACTGCCCGTATAAACGAAAAGGCTTGCTCTCGTCCCACCTGTTGGCTGATAACCGTAACTGTTTCTGCAAACACGTAGTTCGATGTAAGAAATTTCACGTGCTGCGTTTTGAGTTTCTCGAATATTTTGACAGCGCGAGCATGGTTCGAATCGTCTCCCTTTACAAAAGCTACAAATGCGTCAGAATCCACGAAAACAGTGGATATAAGACCCTCCCCGTCATTGACGTCCGCCATACAAATACCGATTCAGGTTTGTGGACAAATCTTTTGGTCCGCCCCGGAAGTTAAGACGTATAAGTTCCTGAAGATTAGTTTTGCCAGATTGATCCAACGGACTTTTTTCGATTCCCGCCTCAATAAATTCTCGCACAATTTTTGCCAATGCTTCTTTTCTTGCTCGAGCAAGCTGTACAAGACGATCGTGAGTGTATTTTGGAATGTAAATTTGTGTACGAATCATAGCTGAATTATACGCCAGCCATATACAGCTGTCAACCCTTTAAACCTCGCCACGCGCTTTCTCTGGTTTTCTCAAACGCCGCCCGGGTCCACAGCACGAATAGTATCATGGGGCTTTATGGGCAACCATTTTGAGCTCTGCCATTGGGTAGTCTTTTGTATTTCCGGTAACGAGAATGAGTTCGTAAGCGAGCGCAACCGCGGCAATTAGCACGTCTGTGGTAGCTAAAGTAGTTCCTTTATCCCTATATTCTTTTTTGTATTCCCCCGCTTTTTTGGCAACCCCTCTTTCTATAGGATAATACTCAAGGCTTTCAAGAAATTTTTCTGTTGCGTTTCGTTCTTTTTCAATCATTCCAGCGTATACTTCCGCAATATTCACCGCGCAACATCCCAAAACCGCGCCGCCTTGAAATACATCTCTGACAAAGTTCACTGTTTCCTGTTTTCCCCGCAAATAGTCAATAATAACCGAGGTATCCAAAAGATAGGCAACCATAGAAGTTACTTGGCAACCCTTTTGAACCGTTGCTCGTCTTCCCGCCGCCTATCTGCTACCCATTGAGCCGATCCTTTTGTTGCAATATCTTCATGATCGGCATCGTTCCACGCGCCAGCAGCGCTTTGTAAGGCTTGTTCGAGCTTTAGTCTTTTAATGCGCTCTTTGGCGGCTTCCGTAAGAAAACGGCTCCGCATGCGTTTTCCCGCAATGCGGTCTATTTCTTGCAACACAGAGAGGGGAATAATAACATGCGCGTTTTTAATCTCCATAATTAACTATGCATATTAACAAATATTATTACAATTCCATTGTACAAAACGAAACGCGCCTGTCAAGCGAAACCTCACCAGGCGGTTTCTCTGGTTTTCTCAAACACCGCCAGCATTGCTTCTTAATCACCCCTTCAACGTTCCCAATACCGCGCGGGTCAAAAATGGCCACATGCCTACAAACGGTACTAACTCCAACAGGAAGCGAAGTCCCAGTTTTCTCATCACGCGGCCCCTTACACCTCCCGTTGCTGCTGGTCGACTCGCCCGCGCCCCTTGCCGCCGCTGCGCTCGCTGCTGCACAGCTTGATCGCGCTGCTGTTTGGCATTCATAATACCTGTTGTTTTGCTTGCAACCCAAAGCCAAATGGGAATACTTAAAACGTCCAATATAATGCCGATAATTTTCGTGATCACGGTAAAAGACAGAAGCTCAAGAATAATATCAAGAGCATCGATAAGAACTGCGAAGAAAAAACACAGCATAAAGTCAAGGTCCAGTATGCCCGCGCGTTTTGATTCGTAGTTTGCCTGGGCTTCCGCTTCCTGCTGACCAGCTTGTGCTTGCTGTCCGCGGCGCGCCGCCATCCGCCCAAGCCTATTTCTGGCCCCCGCATTGCTTGCCGCGTCTTGAGCCGGCCGAGGAGATGGAGCTGCTGGCCGTTCTGGCGGCCGAGCGGATCCTAGTCCTTGCGCACCTCTTCTTCCTTCCCAACCCGCTCTTCTTTCCTCATTTCTTTTTTTCTGATCTGCGTACTTTGCTTGTGTTCCTTCCCAACCCTTTTTTGACTCTTCGTATTCCTTTGATTTGCGTGTGGCAGTTTCCTGCGGCGTTTCTGTTTCTCGCAGTCTTTCATCTTCTGTCCGTCTCTGAAGTTGTTGCCGACGAAACTCTGTTTTCCTGTGGGCTTGTTGGTATTTTCCCTCCTTTTCTTTCTGATCCGCCGCACGGTCTTTTCTCGCGGTTTCTTCTTCGCGTTTTTTGTCAATCTCGTCCCAATCTCTTTGTCGTTCTTCCGATGTTCTTGCCATAAACTAAATGCTATGCTTATCCTTGTTAAGGAAAAAGCGAAAGAGAAATCAAAGATATGCTTCAATCGCTTTGTCAATCCTTTCTCGTATTTCTTCTTCGCTCCTTGTGGCGGCAAAAGCCCCTCCGCGCTGTCGTTCAACGCGCACCCCCTTCCACGGATCTCGTTGATTAATCACAGCCATCCAAAACTTAAGTTCTTGTTCTCTATCGATTTCTTCTCTTTTTTTACCCTCAAAAAGACCGGAAGTATAATACTTTTTCATTGACTTCTCGAGACTTTCATTAGCCTTTTGCTCTTCTGGATAAGCTTCACTATACTTTTTATACGCCTCGCCATATTGAGCACTCAACTCACGCTCGATAATCAAAAGTCCTACTGTTTGCGCTTCTTGCGATGTTGAATAACCATAATCATCAGTAAAAAATACTTCCCCGGATTTTCCTCGTATAAAGGGGGAACGCATAGCATTAAGAAGCTGCCACGGAGTTAACTCTTCGATGCTCTTATCAGCGGCTCTTGCTTTGGATATATATGTGTTAACCACTGATTGGATTATTTTCTCGAATCCTTTGCGTTGTATGTGTATTTCTCTGTCAACTCCCACTTCGTCGAGCCCGTGTTTTTCTTTTAAATGGTTTTCTATTTCCTCAATTTTAAGATCTTTTTCTTTATCCATTGATTTTTTATGTGTTTATTTTTGTTATAGCATAGCCTTTCCGCCATAATACCATTTGGAGCCTGGTATTGACAATTCTATTGGGTTTGATATACTGTAGCTAAAGTAACAGCCGAATACTTTCCGTATCTGAGTCACGTCTCAGAGGGGCGAAAGCCCTGGATGGGTGTTCTCTGATAACCGCGGATAAATCAGAGAAATAGGCTGCTCCACCTTAAACGGTGGTTTTCGAAAAAGTCTCCTTGCGAGACTTTTTCGATTTTATAACTCTTTTAAAACCCCTCTTTTTAGCGCTCCCTTATACATTTTAGACATCTTCTCGTTTCCTTCCAAAGCATCCCGAACAAATCCGGCAATAGCATCAGCCAGACGGATAAATTCATCTGATTGGTCTCTTACTCCTCGCACCTTTCTTACCGCAATACCAAGTTTGCGCAAACCAGATCCAAAAATAGGTCGTTCTGCGTGTTTCAAACCATCAACCAAAACAGTAGTTTGATACGCACCCTTTATGTCTCTGTCAAATACTGCCTTTGCTATAGTCATAATAGTTAGCTCAATGTAAGAGCGCGAATGTTTATAATGCGCATAATACATGCGGCCGAGTAAGTCAGGATTAGTAACTATACGTTGCATGTAAAGGTCTCGCTCTTTTTGCCTGCTATTTGTCCATTTCTTTAATCCCTTACGACTATGCCGCTCGGCATCCCGTAAGGCTAATCGTACCCTTTCTCGTTCTTCCTCAAGCACAACAACCGAAACAAGAAATAGTTTTCCCTCCGTATCCTGCCCGGATTCGTCAACATATGCATACAGTTTTTGCATTATTTACAAATTTACCGGGGGTTCTGCGCTGTCGTCGGGTTCTTCCTCTAAAAGGCCGCCAAGATTTTGCCTTGTGGCAATTTCTTCTTCCGCCACGGTTTGTATCCTGTCTTTGGCAATGGTAAGGTCGCCGCCCGCGCGCTCTCGGGCCTGCCTGCGGGCGATTTCTTCGGGAGCCGTGGTAATTAATTCGTGCTCGGCCGCTGAAGCCACCACTTTTATTGCCACGTGCTTTTGCCCGGCAATGAAAATGCCTTCTCCCACCTCGGTTTCCAGCAACATGGCTTTTTCTTCCGTGGTTAAGGCAAACGCCTTTTGCACGGTTTCAATGGAAGCGGGGGACTGTTTCATTAATAACTGCATGGACGAGTTGGTAACAATGGGCCTTCCGTATTCAGATTTCATAAAGTCATCCACATCCTGGGTAATGGTGGTAACGCCCAGCCAGTACTTTCTGGCGCGTTTTACCATGCCGAACAAAAAGGAAGCGCCGTCTTCAGACTGCATAATCCACCAGGCTTCATCCAGCACAAAAATACGGCGTTTTAATTCAGACCTTACCTTATTCCAAATGTGGCGCATAATAATGTAAATGGCCAAAGGCCGCAAGCTGTCTTCCATTTCCCGGATGCCAAAGGAAACCACATTGGTTTCCAAAGAAATATTACTGTACTGGTTAAAAAAGTTTGCGTACGTGCCCTTGGTAAACTTGCGCAACCGTTTCAGTAACGAATCGGTCCCGTCCATGGTTTCCAACACCGCCTCCAAATCCTGCATTAAAGGAATATTTTCTTTCCATGTTAAGGGATTGCTTTGGGGGGTAATGTCTTTTGCCGCGTATGTTTCGCTTAACGCCCAGTCCATAATGCCGTCTTCTTCCGGAGTTAGGCCGCCAAGGGCCAGACGCATTAAACCCACCAGGTTAATAACGTTGGAGCGTAAAATATCTTCTGGCCGTTCGTCTTCCCTGGGCTGGGGCAGGTCAAACGGGTTAATATGGTTTTCAGACCCCAAAGAAATATCAAAAAAACTTCCGCCGGCAGCTTCCGTTAAGGTTTTGTATTCGTTTTCCGGGTCGAGCACGATAACATCCACGCCCCACATTAAATAGCGCAGAATCTCCAGCTTCACGGCGTACGAGTTATGCACAAACATTCCCCCTTGCCCGGCAAGAAACACCTCGTTATCTACTGTAAGGTCGTACACATATTCTTCGGAGGTGTTTTCGATTTTCTCAATTCTTGCAATAGGGTCCCAAAACAACTCAGAAGACGCCAAAGTTTTTAATTGTGCCAATTTCTCTTCGACTTGTGGAATTTGGTTCGCTAAAATAGTTTCATACTGCTTCCAAACATAATAGGCGGCTTGCTGAATAAACGGATATGAGGTACTAGCTGCTCGTTGTGCAACTAATGCGGCCTGCAGATGGGGGTGGTACGATTTCATCTCCATGCCCGTTTCCCGAAAACCCGTGTGAATTTGTTGCTTTATTGTATCCAAACTGTATGACTTGCCGTAAAGCACCTCTACCATTTTTAAGGCATTGTTTGAAAATGGGGGCCGGTGCTCGTTTTTTGCCGTCCGCCAACTTTGCCCAAGAGCTTGCCAAAGAGCACGATTATGCCTTTTATCTGACGAACCAAGCTTGAGGATATCGGAGAGCTCGGGCAATTCGCCAAGCGCGTGAAAGGTAGCAGACATATCCTTAAAATACTGCGCGCGCCCATCAATTTTTGCGATCACGTCAAGAAGTTTTTGTCGCGATGGGTTGAATGCTGCCCTTTTGAACTCGCAGATTTCTTTGATTCCGTGTAATTGAAACCCAAAGAGTCTATCAATATCCTGGAAGATTGGCGCGAGGCCGGGGATGACGTCGACGTTCGTATTCGCCTCTTTCCCTAAAAGATTTTGGAGGCTTGCTTTTTTTGCTTGAGAGACAAAGTTGATGGATTCCGCAAACTTTTGCAGGTTTTCCTGTCCGGAAATACTGATTTTATAGTATTCTCGCTTCTCCTGGCTTTTCGCATTGGTCGCGCCTTTCTTAATTTTGGAAATTCTCCCGATAATTCCGAAAGAAAGAAGGAGATATGAGAACTCGGAAATAAGCCGCGGGGATTTCGATGTTGCGGTAATAGCGGCTCCGTCAACCCCGCCATCACCCTCAAAGTAAGCGCGAAGGAAGTGCGCTTTATTTGGAGTATCTGATTCAAAGACCAAAGAAGGCACATGTTTTCGTTGCGAATTTCCGTTACAGCCCAACTTCCAAAGTATTTTCACAAAGAGAGGAGAAGCAATAATAATTCCCTGATTTCCATAGTAAAACGGAACTCCGAGAGACAAAAGAGCAGTATCCAAGTCTTTAAGAAATTCCTGATCGACATTCGATATCATGACCACGTCTTTGCGTATAGTTCCCTCCGAAGCAATATAGCCCATAACCCGAAAGAGTTCTGGTGTAATAGGAAAGAGAGCTGGAAGGGCCCATTTAGTATGTCCGTTTGGCGCAACGAGTTTAAGATTCTCAAGAAGATGCTCATTAAGAGAAATTCCAAGAACGCCCAATATTTTTTCGAAGTAATACAAGGAGATTCTTCTTCCGCCTCGATATTTGTAAAGGTAACGATCAAGTCGAGGGTCGATCTGCGTATTTGTAAGTTTTGCATAGAAACGGCGGATAAGCGTTTCTACTCCCAGCACATGAACTCTCTCGGCGCCAGCGAGGAGGTCGAGTAGATTCAGGGTTCGCGAAGGGGAATTTTGCTCGGATGTGATAGATCGAGGAATCGGGATAGCCTCTCCTTCTTGCACGTCAGTGCTTTTGGCGGCAACCACCTTGCCATTCCGCAATACCAGCATGTTATGGTCTCCGGTGGTGGTAATTTCTCGGCCGCTCTTTGCGGTAAACTTATAGAATGTTTTTGGCGCTGTTTTGCGGGCCGCAACCGTAACGCGCGACCATTCATTTTTGAGGTTTTTATTGAAGCTATACACTTCAACTCCGGGGTCGAGCACGCCTTCCAGATCTTCATCAATTTGGCTCGCGCCGCGTTCGGCGATCAAGTTTTCAATAAGATCTCCAATCTGTACAAGTTCAACTTTTCCATTTTTGCGGATAAGTACGGGTTCAGAACCGACAATAGATTTGCCGCTTCCCGATGTGGCAAATATGGTTTCGTTCGCGTTTTCCATGGAAAACCGGTCAAACAAAATTAACGAGTTGTTATGCCGGTTCATGCCGTACATAATCCCTTCGTTGGAAGACAAATCAAAAGAAACAAAAGGAAACACCGCGGACAAAGGTTCCGTATTCATCATGTTGTGCACGCCCAGCATGTCTAAACCGTACGGCAAACACGAATGAAACCCTTCTTTTTGCTGGTATAAAGCCGGCTTTATGTACATTAAGCGCGACTCAAAAATAGAACGCAGCGTTGTCTGAATTTCCCGCAGCTCTTCCACGTTTTCCGCGTACACGGTAATATACAGAGCAAACCGAAACATTTTTTCCTGCGCTGTTTGCAGGCGGTCGCGCAGCCGCTCCATGTCCTGGAACGCGGTTTCCAGCTCGGGATTGCGCACCAAACCCTTGGCTTCCTCATCCATAATTTCAGACTGCACTTCGGTAACGCGGCGGCGCAGCTTTTTTAAAATAAACCCGGTTTCTATGGGGTGCATAAACATGGAAATGTCCATAGAAATGTCCAGGTTTATAGCCGAAGCCAACCATGCCGTACTTAAATACCTGGGGTACGAAAAAATAAAAAATGACTTGACCAGACGGTTTCCCAGCGTAATGCTTTCTTGCGAAACTTTAATCGAGGAAGGGGCGACAATATCTTTTTCATCTATAGGCTTGCTTTCAAAAATGGGTTCCTCTTCCATGTGTCTCTTTTTTCCTAAAAAAGGAATTTGTACCATATGTATGTGTGTTTTTACCTCGAGTTTGTCGAGGGGCCATTCTTTTGCACTCGTTGCTGCAGCATCTCTGGGGGAATTTCCGGATAGTAGCCGACTTCCGCGTCTTCCGGGTGGTACCAAGTCCACAACAGCTCAATAATTTCCTCTGAATTTAACGGAGCCACGTGCAAGCCCATGCGGCGCAGGCCCAGCGCAACAAACTCCATACGCTGCCACAACTGGGTTTTCATGCGCTCAAACTCGTCATCCGTTAACTTTCCCACCAGCTTTGGCTTTGACCTAAACAGCGTTCCCGCGGTTGTCTGGCTTGCGTCGGGATTCGCCTCTATAAGAGTAAACGGCACTACCACAAAAAAGTTTTTCGCCAAAATGGAACCTCCCGCGATAAGCGTTTCCACGAATTTGCGGTACTCTGCCGTTTGCTCGCGCAGCAAGGTATTGGTTTGTTCTTGTTCCAGCGCTTTTAATCGGTCAATATACCCGGTAATGTTCAGCCGCCGCGACTGAATGGTAATTTGAATGGAAAAATCCAGCGAGTTTAAAAAGTTTTGGAATTGGTACACAATGGCGTCTTGTTCTTCCTGCGACTTTAAGGCAAAGTTCGTGGACGACACTAACATAATGCCCCGGATGGAGCGGTCTTTCAACACCATGGTGCCTTCGCGGACATCTTGGAATTCTAAAAATTCTTGAGCAGAACTTGCCATAAATCCTACGAATTACGAATAAATACGAATTTACGAATATTGATTAGCGCAGACGATTCTCTTAAACTTCAAACCATTGGCGGTAAAGTTCGCCACTATCCCTAATTGTAAACCAGTTGCTTTTAAATAGCCAGAAACTTGTTTTAGGTTAGTTTTGGAAAAGTACTCACCTCTTTTAATTTCAAGGACAATTTTATTTTCTATAAGGAAGTCAAGGAAGTAGATGCCCACTTTTTCGCCTTTGTAGTTTATCTGAACAGGCGCTTGCTCCGTGTACGCGATACCTGCTTTCTGAAGAGCCGCTGCTATCGCTTTTTGATAATGCTTTTCTTGGTAACCGTGCCCAAGTTCGTTAGAAACATCAAAGAGTATTCCTACGATTTGATAGCTTAGCTCCGGATGGATCAAGTCGTTTCTCCTTAGCGTTGATTGCGTCATAAAATAGGGTATTCGTATATTCGCGCGAATTCGTAATTCGTAGGACTATTTCTTTGTTTGAACTCTTAGGGACAAGTCAGCCATTCTGCTTTTTTGGGTAAGCTGGTCTTTTGGCAAGCCTTCCGGTCCCGTATACGGGTTAATATACTCTTCTTTTTTGTACGTAAGCTTTGTATTGCCCCGTTTCCACACAAATGTTTTGGGCCGCACCAGAAAGAAAAGCGCGTTCATAATCATTTCCGGAATGCTTTTTCCCTCCAGTTTTATAAACGCCAGGGCAACACCGCCGCCTTCCAAAAGAATGGAAATGGCCACAAACAAAATAAAGTTGTCTGCCGCCATAACAAAATACAGCGCGAAAATAACGGCTAAAGGAATACCCAAATATGCCGCCCTTTTAAAGGTAAGCGGGCCTATTACTTTCGCTTCCCGGTCAATAAATTGTGGAGTTTCAAATTGCGCCATTATTCCGGTTTTTCCCTATACTGATCTGATTCTTGAGGGTTTGGTTGCTCCACAATTTCCTCTTCTTGCCGTTGCTCGGCCTCCTCTGCAATAAGATAATCATCTTCGGGCTGTGGTTCTGGCGGTGTTGCTGTTCTGCGCTCACCTTCGTGCCGGGGGGTCGCAACTCCAATATCTTTTGCCCGCTCTGGCTGCTCCGCGGGAACGCGGTGAATGTCTTCCAACTGCGCTTTTACCGGATAAAACACAAACCGGTTCAGTTCCTGGGCCACGGCCTGCGCGACAGACAACTGTAACCCCACTTCTTTTTGCAGCGCCTGCTGGAAATCGCTTGGTTTGGTAACGCCCATTAACACGTCGCCAACCGCGGCGGCAACCTGCGACATTTCCTGCACGTTGTTCCGCTCGCACGCTGTCGCAATGTGCTCTGCCACCTCGTTGGAAAACACCGCCTCTTTTAGTTCCTGGGGAAGTTTTTCGTATATTGCCCAGTATTGTTCTTTGGTGTATTGCGCCATAACAGTATGGTTATTTTTCTTTCTGTATTTTACCACCTTGCGCAACCCCTTGACAAGATTTTGCCGCGGGCGTGGCCGTTCTTTTTGCTCACAGCTGGGACGGTATTATGTCTTCGTTTGCGTGCGAAACGTAGTAGTGTGGTTCTCGAAAAGAACCGAGAGCACTTCAAGGAATTGTTGTCGTCCAAGGAGCGGGGGCACGGTATCACGTTCAAGAAACCCTACGGGAACTTCCCGTTCCCATTCTCCAATACGAATACGAATTTGAGGGTGGACAAAAACCAGTTCTTTTCCCCCAATCCCGGCCGTTTCAAACGGTTGACAATCGCGTTCAAGATCCACGTTGAGCGCTTTGGCATACGACCGCGGTAAAAGAGAGTAATCAGCGCCCGTATCTACAATCATGCGCACCGTAGTCCAGGTGTTTAGTTCATTAATTGAAGCAAAATCTACCAGCGCCACAGGACGCCAGATCTCTCCGAAAATTTGAGACCAACGCTTTTCAAACGAGAAACGTTTTTCCATAGAAAAACAGTATAAGCGTTTCCTCTTCGGGAATATAGGTAAGAGTGGGCTGTTTGTCCGGGTATTTCTTGCGAACCTCTTCAAGAATTTTTACTGCTTCCTCGCCAGTGCGCGCCTCGTGGACTTCGCCATTCACAACAACAACATGCTTGCCAAAGTATGCAGGGTTGGAGAATATATCTGCTGAAAGATTATTTATCTCTTTATTGTCTGCCATATACTCTTATGTTAGCACAACACCCACCCTCTTGACAAGATTTAGGCCGTATCTTTTTCGCAAATCTCCAGCAATTTTGGCGATACGAACGTCTAGAGCGGTTACGTCAAGATGTAAAAAAAGATATTCAAACAACTCACTATCTTTTGGCCCAAGAGCAGGAAAAGAGAAAAATTCTACCACAACAATTGTGGGTACATAAAAAATCTTGCCTTCTTTCAGCCGCTCAAAAACAAAAGAGGTAACTTTTCCGTCACCTGCAGCGTAGTACACGAGGATATTCGTATCAAGCGTAAACATACCGAAACGCTATACGATCTTTCTTTCCCATTCCTTGCGGATTTCCCGCTGCCATTGAACAGCATCTGGCAGTTTTTTGTTTTTCAAGATGCCAGCAGCTTTTTGCCAAAGAGCAAGATTATATTTTCTTTTTTGAGCTTGAGGGATCGGCCCCTCCAATACCGCTTTATCTTTATACACCCGAACAGAAATTCGAGCATTTCCCCATGCTTTCTGCAACGCTTTTGGCAGCTTCATAACTCCATTTTTTACTTTAATAGTAGTAACCGTCATAGCTTCATGCTAGCACAAAACCCGCCCCCTTGACAAGATTTTTCCGCGGGTTCTTTTTTACCCAAAACTGCGCTTGACAACCAGCATGACTTTCTGGTAGTATAGAAATTGAAAAAGGCTTTCGGCCGTGGTTTATATACCACACCTAGCGGAAGGTCTTTTGGGAACAGAATAGCACGTAACGTAAGGAAGGGTAGTTTGTTGTGGGGCTGAAAAGCAGAAACTCGGCTCTACTGCGGGGTACAAGTAGGTCCTTTTCGGACATCGAACGTACTACGATGAGGGGGCGTCGTCCCTCCAGCTCCACAACAGGCTATATTTCTCGAGGTACTTCTTATCACGAATGCGGTAAGCGGTTACTATCATAATCTCTTGTGCTTCCGTGTCATCTTCCAGCGAACAAAAGTATTGCTGGTTTTTTATACTTTTGGTAAAACAAATGTTGCCTCGTTTGCCATTTCTATTTTCATAGATATGATCCGGGTACTTTATAAGCTGGGGCAAGTGTACAAGCAGAAAATCGTATTCTTCGGCCGGCTTTTTGTCGTACATGTGTTTGAGCACTTTCGTAGTGATATACACATTGCGCGTCGAGAAGCCACCGCCCTTATGGACAGCAGCCGTAAGATAGCACAAGAAAACCTTTTTGTTTTCTACAATTGCTTTTGGTTGTGTTCCCCGAATGTACCTTTTATGTAACGAGTGGAGGGATTCATTTGGCATACGCATAAAACCAGTGTACCACAAACCCAAATCAACCCAAATCCGCCCAAACTCCAAAAAACCGCCTGGCTTGACAAATTAAACTCAAGCCTGTATAATATACCCAGCAAAATTTAAGGAAGGAGCACTTTCACAATGTTAAATTCGCTATTTTGTGGAACACTTATCTGGGCTTTTTTTGTGCTGATTATTGGGATTTTCCTTGGCACTGGTGCCTTAGGAATTACCCTAATAGTACTTTCGGCATTACTCATTGGAACCGGGGCTATTCTCTGGCGACCAATCGCGGCAGACTGGGTAATAAAACTAGCTGAGCAGAACAAAGGGTTTACGTTCGTGAACGAAGGTTCAATGAAATTCATTACCCTCGGCGGAGAGGTGGCCGGGGAAATTATGCAATTCGAGGGAAAGCATCTTGACGGGGACGGGAACATAAAGGACAACAATCCGGGGGAAAGATATCCAGGGCGATACAGAATGTTGTTTGGAGCTCACTGGTTTGAGAATCCGCTCGTTAACGCCAAGAAAATTTTCGGTTACGACTGGCGTAGGTCCGTAGTAGACGAGCACGGCAATATCCGTGAACTTAGCGGCGAAGTAGACTATGTCCCGCTGGCCCGCGACGTATACTGGTGCGAGATCAAAGAGGCAGAAGCGAAAGACCTCGTACCGCTGGATATCCAGCTTCTGCTAACCGTACAGATCATCAATCCCTTTAAAGCGCTATTTCGAACCGGCGCCCGGCCAGGAGTCTGGCTGCAAGTTATCATTGCGCGCATCGCTGCCGAATCCAGGAACGTAGTTACATACCGAAGCCACGATGACTGGATTACCCATACGGACGCCATGGGCGACGCGTTTACTAAAATCCTGCAAGGTTGGCGTTACCAAGGAGAAAAAGGGGAAGAATCGCTCGTCGAAACAAACGAGAAAGATCTTTTTAAAGTAGAGTTTGAGGAGATTTACGGTGTAGCCATTCCCGAACTTTCGGTGTACCGCGTTGATCCAAGTGGTAATTACCGCCAACTTACGACGCAGCGCACCGAGGCAAACATCCAGGCCCAAGTTGATATAAGGCGCGCTGAAGGGAAAGCAGACGCCCTAAGAACCGAAGCCAAGGGGCAGGCAGATGCGTTAAAAAGCGTGACCGAAGCAATGGAAGGTAGTAGTTCGGGGCACTTATACCAAGTTCTTGATACCATCCGGAACAGCCAGCCCGGAGCTGCGGTACAGGCTATGTTTATCCCTGGCTTCTCTGATATGCTCGGGAGCGCAATGCGAGGGGCCGAAACCGGGAACACAGCAGAAGTCATGGACGCAATAGCGAAACTGACCGAGCAAGTGGAAAAGCTTCAGGCAAATCAGGCAAAGCCCGACGAAAACCTGGAGGCTGTCGGCGAAGCCCTTCACGAAGTGAACGAACAACTAAGGGAGGGAGAGGAGCCAGTCCAGCCAAAGGAAGACAACGGATATCTTTGCTAAAAAGGAGGTTAAAGCGTGGGTATTCTTTTGTGGCCGTTCAAAGCACTTTGGTGGCTCATAAGCAGCCCGTTCTGGCTGATCTACGGGCCCTTCTGGTTGATCTGCAAGGCGGTGCAACTCATGTGGGCCGGCATTCAATGGCCGTTCACACGCGGTGGCGCGGCCGAACTAGAACGCCAAATTGACAAGGCGGGAATAGAGCGGGCAACACAAATTGAGTACGCCCGCCGTGGTATCCCCATGCCGGGCGCATCAGGAAGGCTGCGGCCCCAAAAACAAGTTTACAGGAGAAAAAGATGAAGTAAATGCCGCCCGCGGCATACAGTGGGCTTTCATAATACGAAAGCCCACTTTTTAATTAGAAAAGATTTTGTCCCCCTGTTCCTTGCAGATATCTTGCAAGGGGTTCGTTTCCATTGTTTATAAGCCAGATACGCATTTGTGCTCTTTCGGTTGCTTCTGCTGCCGTCATTCCTTGTTGAGCCATAAGTCCTGCGCCCGGGTCAGCTGGTCCAGCGCTACCTGGCGCCCTCCCGACAATTGCTGCTATACGAGGATCTGCGGGATTAACACGAGTTGGAGAAGTGGTATTCGTCGCATGCCATAGCAGTCGGTTGCGAAGGTTTTGTACAGCTTCTTGCCCATTGTCACCGGAAGCAACATTGCCAAACCGCGCGCCATTAAACCCAAGCAGCATGCTGTCCATAGCTTCTTGGCCTGGCCCCACTGCGCCACCTACTCCAGGAGTGTTATTGAAAGCACCTTCGGATATCTGTTTTACTCGTTCAGGCTTCATTCGACTGTACATACGAATACGCTCATCAACTACTTGCGCAGCAGTAACAGTAGCTGCTTGTGTTGCGGTAACCTGATTTTGTCTTAAGTTAGCTCCTGGATGCGCGCGGTTGTAATCGCGAGCAAAGCGAGATTGTTGAAGTTCATCATCAGTAACAAAATGAGGAAAGGCCGCCTGAATATCCTGATGTTGGTTTATTTTTCTGGCCGAGTTGTACACATCCATAATTCTTCGCTCGCTAAATCCGGCGCGAATAACGTCATCACTCTCGCCTTGTTGCGCCGCAACGTTTAATATGCCAATTTTTTCGTCAAGCCCGATATTCCCGCGAAGCCTCGAGGCTTTTTCCTGGGCTGACATCTTCTTTGCTTGCTCTTCCGTCTTTTTTATATTTTCAGCAACTTTTGTCTGGGTTTCAGATCCCACTTTTCTGCCCGCCCACCGTACAAGTGGCGCACCTGCTCTTCCAAGAGTCTGGCCAACTACATTTCTTCCGCTCATGCCTCGAGACGAAAATGTTTCCATTCTATTTGCAAGGCGCTGCATTTTTGCTGAACGCGCAAGAAACTTGTCGCGGATAAGGTTGGCGCCCAGGACGCCGACGCCGACGGCACCGGCATGACGGGCGAAGCGCAGGCCGCCGCGGATAAACCCGGACATGGAAGCGGACATGCCAAGGCCGATAAACAACAGCACAATGGCCACAAACGGCGACATCATTAAACCAATAAGAGTTGACCATCCAGAAATATTGCCAGTTAAGGAAGGCCCGCTACTCAAGCTAGAGATTGGATTTGCCAAGACGTTGTTTGCCAGCCACATAAAAAAGGCCAAAGGCACGGTAATAAAACTCCACTGGATAAGCGCGTCTAACCATTGATTCCACCACTTTCTGGTTATGGGTAATATAGAAAACAAGAACGCAAACGGCGCTAAAATTACCAGCACCCACAAAATAACCAGCCGCAAGAAAAATACTAAAGCAATTGCCAGGTACGCAATAGTGGCAAATATAAAAAAGAACCCAAGGGCGGCTCCTATGGCAAGCGCAGCCGCAAATCCCGATGCAAGATCGCCAGCATTAGCAAAAGCTTGAGTGGTAGCATCGCCCCCTGCATTGAAAATCTGCCTGAAAGCACTTGAACCCAAACCCGCGCCGGGAGCTCCTGTAATATTCTGGGTAAAGAATACTGTGATAATATTCCCAACATCCGCCAAAAAGCCAACCAGCAAGCCGCTAAAGTTTACCAGCAACGCTACAACAATAAGCCGCGGCAGAGTTTTTTGCAGCTCGTACTCGCGCAGGCGTAAAATAGTGGCAAGGCCGATAAAAACAAGGATTAACAAAAAGAATATGTTTACAAAGTTCCGCGAAAACGTCCATCCGTCTGTAACAAACTGCGGCCCAACCCCTGGTGCAACGCCAACATTTATAAGAGTCGTAATAATCCAGTTGGTAACACCAGCAACCAAAAAGAAAATAAGGCCAGTAGTAATGGTGACCGCAGATACAATCAAACGAGCTATGTCTTCTACAAGATTGCCACCGATATCACAAGCCCATTGAAATATCGCCCAACATGCAGACGCCTGCAACGGAGCTGCAAGCAGAGCAAAAATACTAACTCCAAGAAACAAAGAGAGAAAAATCTTTTTTGTTGGCATTATATAATTATAAACATCTCTCAAAAGAAACACAAGAATATATGTAAAAGTAAAGAGGCCAACTTGTGGGTTGGCCTCTTGGGGTTAAGGATTGCTATTGTCAGGTTATAGCGTGAGTTGCCCGGGGCCTACATGGTCAACCCATACGCCAGCTTGAGTGCTCCTGATAGTTACGACGTAGCTTTTGACGCGTCCATTGGCTTTAACCAGATATTGAATCTTGAGCATATTAGTTTGGCTCACACTATTGAAACCGAGGTCTTGCATTTTTACCTCTTCAACAGCCAGAACATTAACATCCCCAAAATATTCCAGTACCGTGCCATACCCGCGCACATTTGGATTTCCGAATGCGCTCTTCCCAAGTCCGATGTAGTAACCATCGGGTTGCGGAAAGGCCGCACTGGGGGCAGGGCGTCCCTGGAATACCGGTTGTTGAACCTCGATCCTCGAGGTGGACCGGTTTGCCGGCACAGATACTGGCGGGACGGACTGCTCCAGTTGGGTTTGGGGTGCCGGGGCTACCTCGGGAGCTAGGTTTGTGGTCTGCTGCGTGTCAGCAGCAATGGCGCTCTCAAAAAGAGGAGTAAGCTGCATGCCGCCATACGCAGCACCCAGGATTGCCACTATGGCAAAAAGGATAAGGGACCAACCAGGAATGTGAAATTGTTTTCGTTGTGATCCGACTGTGACCTGCATAAGGCCACCTCCTTCCAGTGTTTAATTTTGTGGTAAGAGCGTACTAATCTACTTTAGTTCTACCACCCTTTGGCGGGATTTGTCAAGGGTTTTAAAGAAAAACATTGTTTTTGGTTTAGAATTTAAACCCCGCACCTTTTTTCTTTTAAATTCAGAAAAAGGTGCGGGGTAAACCCGTGCCCTGTGGATAACTTTGTGGAGAAACTTTTGGTTGCTTAACCGGGCTAGGCAACCAATAAAGAAAGTTGACTACACGCACAAGGAGTGATATTATGAGTATATTATGAGTCTTGCCAGTATCGCAAAAATGTTTGACTTTCCCGTGGCTGAACTACAAAAAGAAAGCATAAAAAACTTTCTTGAAAAAAAGCTTTTGGAAACAAAAAGCGAGCTTTTCGCTTTGGCTAACAAGTATGGCGTGAAAAGTGTGCGGGAGTTCGAGAAGCTCGCAGAGAAAGGGAAAATACGGGAAAACGCGCAAACGCGTGACGACTTTTTTAAAATTGACTATCTCCAGGCACAGGAAGAACGCGTCAAAAAAGCTCTCAATTCCTTCCGATAAATGACGAAAGAAGAACTTCGGATCATTGTTGAGGATCGGTTTCTTGACGTGGTCGAAGAGATACTCGAGCCTTCTCCAGAGAAGGTTCGTTTGATGTTAGAAGAAAGAAGGCACGGCGAAAAGTTCTCCTTTTCGCGCAAAGTTGCCTTACGCATTTATTGATTTTATGGAGTTCGTGCGGAGAAAAGCAAAGTAACTTTGGGCAACGTGCGCTGAAGCTCGTATTCTGGCAAACGTATTTATTACAATCTAGCTTTAACCGCCGGCAATACGAACAAGGAAGGAAATGCCAAAAAACGCGAAAAGCGCGAATGCCATTGTAATAAGAATGCCTAAAGAAATCCCATACGTGTTCGTAAACCCTATCCCAAATAAAAGAAACCCAAGAAACGCGATAAAAGGCCCATCGTTATTCAACTGGGCCAGTTTTTTGTTTTCCTTGATATTTTCGAGTTGCGCTTTTTGAGCTGTATCCATAAAAGTTTCGGGGGCAAGGCTTAGTGCCAAGCCCCCCTTAGTCAAAAGGAAGGGGCTAGTTTGTTTTTAGCTTTTGGCTCCTTTGCCATCGGAAGTCACAATCCGCAAGTTGACGCGAAATCGGCGCTGATGTATAATAGCCGCATATGGCGCAGCGTAATTTTTCTTATACTCTTCCTAAATGGGTAACGGAATTAACTCCCCAGCCCAAAGAATACCTCACGGGCATATTGAGAAGCGTTGTTTTTGCAAAGATGAAAGAATACGAACGGCACATGCAGGTTCTCGAATCGAAATACAAAATTTCATTTTCTCAATTTGAGAAAAAAGTAAAGTCCCAAAAGAAAGAAAACTTTGAGTTGTGGGATGATTATATCGTCTGGAAAGGACTTTCCGAAGCATACGAGAAATGGCATAAACGCTACCAGAAGTTCTGAATGTACCACTTAATTGAGCTTCTCCGCAAAAGCAAAGTTGTTTCACGCCTGGATATTCTTCATTTTGTTGACGAAGAAGATATCCAGGTTTTTTCTGCGAAAGCAACGTTGCGCGGCACCTCTTTTCTGTATATCCGCGAACTCACAACAAAAACAGAAACAAAGTATTCCTACCACTGGCAAACTCATAGCGGTAAACTTGTCTGTCGCTGGGATAACGCGCCGCACCACCGAACAGTCCCAACGTTTCCTCACCATAAACACAAAGGCAACAAAGAGGAAATTCTGCCTTCAAAAGAAGTTACGCTTGAACAGGTACTCAATATTATCGACAAACAACTCAACGATAAAAAGAAGAAAAAATAAGTCGGGGAACGGCGTGTTGCAACTCGTACTCTCGCAAGCGCAAAATAGAGCGCGAATTATGGTTAATTAAGGTTTATCTGAAACCACTGGCCAAAGATGTTTATGTTAAAACCTAAAATGCCCAGGAAAAAGTTTAGCGCAAGCCAGGAAAATAACAGCACAAGCACGCCAATGCCAACGTACCGCCAAATGCGTTTTACCAGCACCAAAGTATTTACGTCGCCCAGCTGGAAATACATAATAACGCCGGAAAGCACCACCATAATGACAATAAGAAGCGGCGCCAGTTTCCATAGCGCGAAGTTCACCACGTTCCAGAGCAAAAGAAAGACGTGATTAAACGTGCATGCATCTGTTTCGTCATACGGCGTGCTCGGGTCGTTCCGGTCCACCCCGCAGGGCACCAGCCCGTAAGGCGTGGGGCCGATGGTAATCTCGTCTGAAGCGGAAGCCTTGCCGTCGTTCGCCTCCAAGCGCAGCACATACACACCCTCCACGGTAAAGGAGGCGGTCGTGTCTATGGAAGCGGGGTCCGCAAAGGTAACGGCCCCGGGGCCGCTTACCACGCTCCACAGGGTGGTTACCGCTCCGGGAGGGTTGGGAAGGCCGTCGTCTGTTACGGCGCCGTCAAGCGTAATGGCGCCGGGGAAGTCCATGGTTTGGTTTCCCCCGGCATCCACTTTGGGAGGATCGTTGATTTGCACGATGATGGGGCCTACCACGGCGCGGGGGTCAAACGCGTCTGACCCCACTCCTCCGCACGAGTGGCCGCCGGCTTCGGTAATGCAGTTGCCAGAAGGCAGGGCCTTGTCTAGGGCGCGCACGCCATACCACCAGTCTCCGCTTCCGGGAGCGTCAGAGAAGGTGGTGGTGGCGGGAGGCAGGTTTGAGCTTATCTTAGTCCAGCCTCCCATTCCGTCTGGACTGCGCCATACTTCGTAGTGATCCAGCCCGGAGCCTCCGGGAGCGTCGTTGCCTGCCCATGCGAGGGTAATGGAGGGAGTGTCTGCCGCAAGAGGGGTGTTTACGTCTCCCGTGGTTACGCCGTCTGTGGCAGTGAAGCTGGCGATGGTGGGAGCCTCAAAATCCATATCCGCAAAGCCTTCCACTGACGGGCCAGCACCCGACACAATATAGCTCACAATAATCTGGCCGTTGCCTCCTTGGTAGCCCTGCGCGTGCGTTACGCCGCCGCATACAGCGGGATCGGGATCGCAGTAGCTGGATCCGCCTCCGCCTCCGCCTCCGCCAGCTCCGTAAGGGTCCCCAACATCATACGCGCCCATTCCCCCGCCTCCGCCTCCGTAATATCCGCCTCCGCCTCCGCCTCCGGGTATGGAAAAAAATGATGCGGGAGGAGGAAAGACGTGCGAACCCCCGGCGCCCCCGTTTCCAAATGTTCCCATATCGCCGTAACCGAACGGAAACCCGCCTGACAAGCCCCCATTGCCTCCTCCTGTTAGTGTTCCTGCTCCCCCGCCTCCACCAGGGTTACCAGCAAACTTTCCGCCTATTTGTCCATCCGCGGCGTTAAACGCCCCTCCTCCATTTCCTCCAGTTCCGCCGCCAGCGTTAAGTCCTCTGCCAGCTCCCCCTCCTCCTCCGGCGACCACGATACGATCGGCTAGCGCGTTTCCGCCCCGGCGTATGTCGGAACCGCCTCCTCCGGTACCGGCCCCACCTATAACCGCTCCTCCACTTGCTCCTCCATTCCATCCGTTTCCTGTGCCCCAACCTTTTCCGCCTACGTAAAGTTCAAGGATTTCGAGTGGAGTAACGGGAATGGTTGCCTGTACGCGCCCCCCCTTGCCTGCCGGCCCAGAATCAGCGGCATAGCCGTTACTTACAAAGCTGGATTCTCCCTCCGCGCCTCGTATATCAATTTGTATCTCGGTAACTCCGGGAGGCACGGTCCAGGGCTGCGGCCCCCCCGTGAAGTAAAAAACTTGCTGGGGCGCGGGTCCTGGGTTTGCCACAACACGCACTCCGCATTGGCCAACCCCTGTTGTACTACACCACGCGGGAACTTGAACGGCGGCCGTTTTATTTGCGCCGCAAGTCACGTCAGCCCTTTTTGTCCAGGGATCAGACCCGTCTTTTGTCCACAGTTCACATAAACCGCCGGAAGCTGTATAGTTTACCTGAAAATTTCCGTTGTACCAACCAGGCGGTATGGTAATGGAATCAGCTGTTGGGGCAGCATACTTCGAGGGGGAGGTAATGATGATTTTGCCGTTGCCGAGCCGAAACCCATTTGTGTAAACCGTATTGTTGCCAATCGCGGGGTTTACAAAGCTAGATCCGCCGCCGCCGCCTCCTCCGTGTCCTGGCTGGCCTGAGCCAACGGCAGTGGTCGCCGCACCTCCTGATCCGCCGCCGCCGCCGCCGTACCAACCCCCGCCTCCGCCGCCTCCCGAAAGACCACTATTGGAACCGCCAACACCATCGCCACCCTTGCCGCCAACGCCAGCGGAGCCGCTTATACCGTTGTTGCCCCATGCGCCTCCCGGGATACCGCCAACTCCCCTTGTTCCTCCTGTTCCCCCACTCCCTTGCGTTCCGCCTCCGCCTCCGTGACCACAACCGCCATCCCTTGAGCCTAGGGGTGGACAGAATTGTCCATTCAGTCCATTTTCTCCGTTTGAGTAGGCTCCTTCGCCACCGAGTCCGGAAGGAGCGAAATAGTTGGTTCCGCCTCCGCCTCCTCCTCCGGCGACCACGATACGATCGGCTAGCGCGCTGCCGCCCCGGCGTATGTCGGAACCGCCCCCGCCTCCGCCTCCGTGAGCGGTATAGGCAAATGCGCCGGGCCCGCTTCCACCATCGCCTCCGCCGTTGAAACCGCCAGCAGGAATGGTAGTTCCCCCGCCAGATCCTTCGCCCCCAACAAAAAGATGGAGCGTTTCGCCTGGCGTAAGCCCGGAAAGCACGGTACTTACCGCTCCTCCATTTCCTCCAAGATGACTTCCCTGGGCACCCATTACTTCAACATCGATTGAAGTAACTCCGGGCGGCACAACGCAGTCGTACTGCCCGGGAGTATTCCATGTGCCGTCGCACGGCGGAGGAGCGGCTTGCGCTGTACGCAATGAAAAAAAGAAAACTCCAAGCACAAAAACCTGCAGGGCAAGAAGAGTTACGCCGCACAAGACTGTTGCTACAACGAGAATTCGATGCATTAGGGTATTATAAATCCTTTGCGGGAAATATGCTATACTTTGAACAAGTATGTATATTTACCTCGACGAGTCATTCCAGCTCAAACGCGGCACGGAAAATCAATTTCTGATAATTGCCGGTTTCGCAACGTCTGACCCGGCAAGAATCGCCAAAGTGTTCAACCGAATCAAAAAACATACTCTCCCTAAGAAACTAATCACTCGAGAAATCAAAAGCACCAACCCCCTGGCTGATAGGGCTTTCAAACCAAAGCTATTTCGGGAGCTTCAGGCAGAAGACGTTCAAATCTACGCAATTACCCAAATCAAACACCAGCTGCCGCACGACTACTTTGCGAAAGATCAACTGCTTTACGACAAACTGTATTTAGACTTGCTAAAAATTCTGCTGGTCAATGAGTGGGATTATCACGATGAAGAGATTGTTGTTACTACAATGGATACGTATCGCCCTAGACTTCTTAAGCGCGGAGATATTATCAGCGTATTGCAATCCGAGCTTGCCCAAAAATACCCTGATAAACACTTCCGCATTCAGTTTCAAACTTCAGAACTGCTTAATCTCCAGCTGGCCGATCACATATGCGGCGTGTTTTACCAGCTTATGCAGAATAACCAGAAATGGTTTGAGATGATCAAGCCGAAACTTAAAAAGATAGTGGCAAACCCACTATCTCCTTAAGTGTAATAGGGTGCCCTTATTGTTCGCGCTCCACCCTTCACCGGTTCGAGTTTCTCGAGACCTCCAGATGGCGTCAACAAGGAGTTACTTCTCCTATCACAAGCGTATCATATCACAAGGGCATAGAGATTGTCAAGAGACTTTGGTAATGTGCAAGCACATATGGCGGTTTTCCCAGGAACAGGTAGAGTCCTGGGTATGTGTACCGCCATGACAAAAACAATCAAAGAGGAGCGTTTAAGATGGGTCCTTCCCATCATCGCAAAAGAGGTAAAGCTTCTTGAG
>DASWIZ010000037.1:0-3467 GCA_036397395.1 Minisyncoccota bacterium | reverse complement strand
AATTGCAAAACACTTGGGAGCTGCTGTGGCAACCACCGTAAGCACTGCCGATATGCAGTACGCAAAAGAGCTTGGGGCAGACGAAGTAATAAATTATGAGGTGCAGCACTTCTGGGATTTGGCGCATGACTACGACGCGGTATTTGACGCGTCTGGCAGCGGCGAGGAAACCTACGAAAAATCGTTTGGCGTGGTAAAACGGGGCGGCATAGTAGTTTCCATGACCGAGCAGCCGAATGATGGGCTTGCCCAACAATACGGCGTAACCACTATGCGACAATCCACAGACGTAACCAGAGAACGTTTGCAAAAAGTAGCCGATCTGGTTGACCAGGGCGTGTTAAAAATAGAAGTTGATAAAGTTTTTCCTTTAGAGCAAGCGGCAGAAGCCCTTACCTATTTGCAAAACCAGCATTCCCGAGGAAAAGTCGTAATACGTATAAAAGAATAATGCCATATGGCTATGTTACATAAAAGCCGGTGAGCCGTTTTATATAAAAATGGAAGAGGAACATATACAACATAAACCGAAAAACATAAAAAATAATCCCAGGCTTTACATTGGAGCCGGGGTTGTTATTGTATTGCTTGTTGTGGGTGGTTGGTTTGTTTTGAATAGCGGAGATAATTCCCTGGGGGGAGCTTTAAGCGGAATAACGGGAAATGAAAACGGAGCTGAAAACGGGAATGCCGGCGCTGCTCTTGAAGCTGCTATAGAGCGCCTTACCGCTTTACAAATAAGAATGGAAACAGAAGAACTTTCAAGCAGTATGATTGAGGAAGTGCGCGATATCCGGACGGACCTGGAGGAGGCATACGCAAACGAAACAGGGCAGGCTAATGAACTGTGGCGTGAACTTGACCAGGGGCTTGAAGAGCTGGAACAAGATTTGCAATCGCAATTGTAAGCGCGCGTTTGAGTAGAACAAAAACGCTCCCCTTTTCTGGTGCATAATAAGGCTATGGTAAAACTACAGTCTATAAATCCCTCTAACTACGAGGTTTTGGGAGTAACATTAATGGCGCTTGGATATTACTATGTCCGCGCCGCCAGGGTAAACTTTGTAGAATTTTTTGGCTGGACCGTGCACATGCGTTTGGCCCAGTTTGGCATTGTTGGCGCGCTGGTGCTGTTGAACATTGCTCACCCCGCGGTGTTAGGCTTTGCCGCAGTGGAAGCTGCTTCCGGCTTGTGGACTTGGTACGCCTTGAAAAATATCCCCTTGACAGGAAAATAAGAAGGTAATAGTATGAAAGTATAATATTTTTGTTATACTTTGCTTTTATGTATGTATATAGAGCAATGGGAAGATGGTCGAGGAAACCACCCCGTAGAGGAGTTTATCATACAACAGCCTTCCAAGGCACAAGCGAAAATTGCGTGGACAATTGGCTTGCTGGAAAGTCAGGGAATGGATCTTCTGCGAACTAAGCATATGGAAAGATTGCATGGCTATAAACCCACGCTCTACGAATTGAAAATTTATATTATGCGGAAGTTCTATCGGATTTTTTTCGTGGTGTCAGATAATACAGCGTGGTTTTTGCATGCTTTTGCAAAAAAGACTAATGAAACACCTCGGAAAGACATTGAGATTGCTGTAGATAGAGGAAAAGAGATTATACAATAACTATGAACTACAAAACTTTTAAAGAACGTATCCTAAGTAATCAAGAAGTACGGAAAGAGTACGAAAAAAACAGACTCTCGTTTGAGGTTGCGCAAATGGTGATAGAAGCACGAATTATAAAGAAGATGAGCCAAAAAGAGCTTGCCAAGCGAGTTGGCACAAAACAACCAAGTATAGCAAGAGTAGAAAGCGGGGACTCGCTTGTAAGTTTGCGTTTGCTGAAAAAGATTGCGGATGCGCTTGGGACAGAGATTAAGATTCAGTTTTCAAAATACGAACAAAACCCACCTATCACCCAATATCATATATTGTTCGGATTCGATGCGCCCTTGACAGGAAATGAAAGAAAGGCCGAGAAGAGCGAGTCTTATGATTACGAGAGCGAAAGCCTTCAAATATAACTATTGAGAAATGTACTATGAAACATATTTGGTCAGTTTTATGTCAACGGTCAATCGTTGATCAGAAATCGAACAATATTAGTCTTATTGATGTTCTGGAACAATTAAATATAAACGTTTCTCCTGAACAAGCCGCAAAGATCAGTGAAGGCCTTATGATTCCGATAAACTTTGATATCGTAAGTCTTTGGGCGAGAAAAAGCGAACAGGATAAGCCTGTAAAGTTTGAAATTATCATTGACTTCCATAATTCTCATGGCAAGAAGTTAAAGTCGTTCAATCGAGCGATTGAAGTCGCTCAAAATTACCAAAGGATGAGAACACAAGTAAAGATAGTGGGGTTACAAATTTTCGAATCGGGACTCCATACTTTTAAAGTAGGTATTAAAACGAGACAACAGGAAGACAAACCACGTATCGTAGCTGAACTCCCTTTGGATATTAAATTTATACTTTCTGCAAAAACAACGAAGAAAGTGAACTAAAAATGGAAGGGCTGGGGCTTTTGGCAACAACTTTCTTTTTGTCGTTTGGCGTGCATATATGGAGCGCGCTGGTGGGCGGCGGGGGCGCCATTATTATCCCAGCTATGATATTTCTTGGATTTTCCCCGCAGGCGGCTGTCGCGACCAACCGCGTGGGGGCTTTGTCCAACATATTCGCACTGTTCCAGTTCCATAGGCACGGGGAGGTAAAGTGGAAAGTGGGCTTGTGGCTGGCTTTGTTTGCCGGAGCCGGAAGCGCGATCGGCAGTTTTTTGTTATTGCAGGTTGAATCTGACGTGCTTGAACGCGGCATTGCCGTGATTATTTTGCTTTCTTTGCCCATGTTTTTGTTAAAACCAAAAATGGGGTTAAAAGAAAGAAAAGTACGGCTTACCAAGCAGCGCCAGGCAGGCGGGGGAGCCATTATGTTTTTTCTGGGAATTATTGGGGGATTTTTTTCGGCCACGGGCGTATGGTTTAGGTACATGTATTTGTTTTACTACGGCATGACGTTTTTGCAGACCGCGGCCACCAGCAAAATAGCCGGCATGGCCATGCTGGTTTTGTCTTTGGCCGTGCTTATTCCGGCCGGCATTATTGACTGGCCCGTGGCAGGCGCAATGTTCGCGGGCGGCAGCCTGGGTTCGTGGCTTTCTGCAAAATACTCCAAAAAACTGGGAAATGAAAAAATCCGCTACTTGTTTTTGGCGGTTATGGGGTTAATGGCGTTAAAGATTTTATTGTTCTAGTCGCTGGTTTGTTTTGTAGTTTTGTGGTAAAGAAAGGGTATGGAGTTACCCAAAAAAGCCATACAACATATTTTTCAAGAATATCCGCAGGTAAAGCTGGGGTATGTTTTTGGTTCTCAAACCACGGGAAAAACCGGACCGTTAAGCGATTACGATTTTGCCGTGTACCTTGAAGAAAAAGAAGCGCAAAAACGGTTTGAC
>DASWIZ010000036.1:0-5916 GCA_036397395.1 Minisyncoccota bacterium | reverse complement strand
GGATACCTTGCCAATTACATGCACGCGTTAGTATCCTACGTGCTTGCGTAGAAGCACAGAGCCTAACAAGACACAAGCGTTTCACCATATGACAATGGCTAGCAAACAAAAAACCTCACCTACGTGAGCTGTTTTCGGTTTCTTTAAAAAATGGGTGTGGGAGAGTTTTGTAATTCAGAGCTTAGAGAGCAACAAGTTCCCCCGCCAACCCCCCCCCATATTCGCCCACCTTACGAATCCACTTTTCCACATTAGATATGTCCATCCTATTCACCTCCAGAGTTTAGAACCCGAATGCTGGCAATACACTAACACGATACCGAGGAAAAGTCAAACGCAAAAATGGTTATCTAAAGCTCAAACGGAATTGTTTGCCGGTGACTTCGGCGATACGATATAACGTGTCGAGAGTAACGTTTTGTCTTCCGCTTTCAATGCGAGAGATAAACTCGCGTTTTACCGACATTTTCTTGGCAAGTTGTTCCTGGGAAAGATGCATTTGTTTGCGCACTTTCCTAAGTTCCATTGCCGCTTTCAAGTATCGGGCCCTTTCTTTAATCGCTTCTTGTTCCTTCTTGGAATAGCTACGCCAAACTTCCTCGCGTGGAATCAGGTCACCCCTATCGATAGCTTCCTGTATTTTTTTGGGGTATTTTTTATTCATATTGTTTTAGTCGTTGTTGAGCGAGTTTTAAATTTTTTAGGGGAGTTTTCTGTGTTTTCTTCTGAAAGAAATGGAGCAGCACAATAGAGTCTTTCATTGTGTATGCGTAAAATGCTCGATAGGCGCCTTCGTGGACAACACGAATTTCAAAAAGATTTTTTGCTACTTTTCTTGCTTCTGGAAATTCTAGCCTTCCTTCGTTTTCTAAAATTTCAATATAACTTTCAAACTCTCTTTGGATTTCCCTTTTTAACTTATGAAGCTCTTTTTTAGCACTTTTATCATAGAGAATCTCCTTTCTCATAGTGTAACTTATAGGTTACTGATTGTCAATAGCTATTCACAACTTTCGGATGCCGAGCCAGAGGGTTTGGTTGTCGAGCGAAAACTCTTGCTCCATGTCGAACTGCCGCTTTGGCCTATCGCCTTCCAGCATTTCTTCCAAACCAACCTGCGCCATAATTGTTTTTTGGTTTTCTTGAAGCAGCTCTTTAAGGGACTCTGCGCCAGAGTAACGCAAACGCGCGCGGTCTTTTGGCTTGTATCCCGCCTGCTTTCGCATTTCCTGTATGCGGCGCATTAATTCCCGCACCATGCCCTCTTTATGCAAAGTCGGCGTAATTTCCGTATCTAACTCCACTTCTGTCTTTAAACTCTTGTCAAAAATTACCTCTTTCACATTTACCTCGTCTTTTATCAGCTCGCCGAGTTCTTGTTGTATCTTGTATCTTGTATCTTGTATCTTGAGTAAAGCGAGTGGTTGGCGCACTTTTATGCCGGCTTTCGCGCGCTCTGCCAAAGCTTTTGTTACAATGTCTCGCGCTTGCTGCATTTCCTTCTCCAGATTAGCGTTTATTTTGCCTATGCTTGCTTTTGGATAATCCTGCCAGTGTACGCTTCCTTTGCCTCCAACTTCCGCATATATGTGTTCTGCGACAAACGGCGTAAACGGAGCAATAAGTTTACTTATTTCCACCAGAACATACTGCAAAGTACTGCTTGCTTCTTGCAGTTCCCTTTTGTTTTTCGGGTTTTGAAAACGCGAGCGCGAACGGCGAATATACCACAAAGACAAATCGTCTATTACAAAACCCTCAATCGCTCGAGCCGCTCCCGTAATATCATAGTCATCAAACTTTTTCGTTACATCTTTTGTAACACTAGCAAGACGAGACACAATCCACTGGTCAAGAATATTTTTGGATTTTGGGTTTTGCTTGCCCGCCGTAGCCTTGGCGGAGGTGGGGGTTTTGGCTTTTTGTGCGTACGTTTTATAGAATAAAAACGAATTCCACAGCGTAAGGGTAAACTTGCGCATAACCTGCTGCACATCGCGCTCCACAAACGCTTTGGAGTCCCATGGGTGGTTTACCGTGTAAAAATACCAGCGCAGCGTGTCCACGCCGTATTTTCCTATCATGTCCCAGGGGTTTACAATATTTCCTTTGGATTTGGACATTTTTTCCCCTTTTTCATCCAACACGTGTCCTAAGGAAATAACGTTTTTGTACGGCGCTTTTTTCCCAAGCAACGTGGCCACGGCAAGCAATGTATAAAACCACCCCCGTGTCTGGTCTATGGCTTCGGTAATGTAGTCTGCGGGATACCCCGGCGCGCCTGAAGCAAATGGCATGGCGCCAGAATCAAACCATACATCCACCACGTCTTTCACTCGCCGCATGCTTCCCTTGCCGCACTCTCTACAGCCAAACTCTATTGCGTCGATATACGGCCGGTGCAGATCTATTTCCATTTCGTCGTTAAAAGGAAGATTTCCATATGCAACTTGCCGTAATTCACCTGTCCCAATAGCCTTTTTTATGCGAAACCGTATGGTTTCTTCCCGGGAAAAACCTTTCGTTAGGCCTTCCAGCAAGGTTATAGGCAATTCATGGCTTACAAACAAAATACGCTTTCCCCGGTACTTTTTTTCCAAGTCCCGCATAAAAGCCCACACCCTTTTTTGCACATCCACATAATTTTCCCCTTTTGGCACACCAGTCTCAAAACGCGAAAGAAAGTGCTCCAGTGGAGTTTCTCCTTCTTTTCTCCATACGGCTTCTGCCATTTCCTCAACTGTTTTTCCGTTGTATATGCCCGTATCAAACTCCCGAAGTCTTTTGTCCCGAAGAACTTTTACGTCCAACTCTTTTCCTACTATTTCTGCCGTTTGCTTTGCGCGCAGCAAGTCAGACGAAATAATAAGGTCGATACACTTTCGCTTAAGCTGCCTTGCGAGTTTTATAACTTGCGCCTTCCCTTTTTTGGTAAGAGCCGCCGGATTTTTTTCCGGCCAAGAAGCGTTTGCGTTTGTAAGCTGTCGATCAGAGTGCCCGTGCCGCAGCACAAAGTACGTATTATTCGCTTGTGTTTGTTTTTGCAAATCCTTCAGGGAGCCGATAACCTGTTTGTGGCCGCACTTGTCGCACTCCCACACGGGCAAAGGCGTGCCCCAGTACCGCTCGCGGGAAAACGCCCAGTCCTTTACTTCGGCCAGCCACTCGCCCATTCTGCCTTGCTTAATATGCGGAGGAATCCAGTTTACGCTTTGGTTGTTGGCGATAAGCTCTTTTTTTACCTTTTGCATGTCCACAAACCAGCTGTCTTTGGCGTAATACAGCAACGGCGTGGAACAGCGCCAACAAAACGGATATTCGTGCTCGTACAGCTCTTCTTTATACAAAAGATTTCTCTTCTTGAGGTCTGCGACGATGGCGGGCTCTGCGTCTTTCACAAACACGCCTTTCCACTGGGGTACCAGTTCATTAAACTTTCCTTCCTCATCCACCGTGTGCTTTTTGGGCAACCCAAGCTTATTTCCCAGTTGGTAGTCGTCTTCCCCGTACATTACGGCGGTATGCACAATGCCGGTCCCGTCTTCCGTGGAAACAAAATTAGCCAAAGCAACATAGTGCTTCTTCTCCGGCTGATTTTTCAAAGAGTCGAACAACGGCTCATACTCCGCCCCTTCCAGCTTTTTTCCTGCAACCTCTTTTACAATGTCATATTCTCCCTCAAGTTTATGTAGAAGACTCTTCGCAAGGATATACGTTTCCGTTCCCTGTTTTGCATACACGTATTTTATTTTCTCGCCCACTGCTAAAGCTACGTTTCCGGGAAGTGTCCACGGAGTCGTGGTCCAGGCAAGCAAGTATGTTTTATTTGGGATTTGAAGTTTAGGGTTTGCTTGAGACTTGAGACTTGAAACTTGAAACTTTACGAAAACAGAGTTTTCGGTAACGGTTTGATAACCTTGCGCCAATTCGTGCGAAGATTCCGGCGTGCCGCACCTAGGACAATACGGCACCACTTTGTAATCTTTGTATAAAAGTCCTTTCTTCCAAAACTGCGCCATAATGCCCCACAAACCCTCCATATATTCTTTGCTATAGGTAATGTACGGGTTGTCGGTATCTAACCAAAAACCAATGCGTTCCGTTAAGTTGTCCCACTCTTGTTTGTATTCCCAAACCGATTGCTTGCATTCTTTGTTAAACTTGGCTATGCCGTATTTCTCAATGTCTTTTTTAGACTGCAGCCCTAACTTTTTTTCAATTTGCAGTTCTACGGGCAGGCCATGCGTGTCCCACCCGGCTTTTCGGGGAACAAAAAATCCCTGCATGGTTTTATAGCGCAGCACCACATCTTTAAAACTGCGGGAAAGCACGTGGTGAATGCCCGGACTTCCGTTTGCCGTGGGCGGGCCTTCGTAAAAAACAAAACGGCGCCCTTTCTTGCCCCGAGCGCCTCGAGGGGTGCGCAAGTTCAACGATTTCTCAAACGCCCGTTCTTCTTTCCAGCGCTTCAGTATATGTTCTTCTAATTTAGGAAAATCCGCCTCCATATCCTACAATCTAACAGTTTTGCCACCCTTTTTCAACCTATAAACACTTTATAGAACGATTGCTAAAGATACTACGAAACCTTGCCATGGCAAGACTTCGTAGTATCACAGTTTAAAGTATTTTCGAACTCCCAGATCATTACCAATGTCTTTTGCTAAGATTATCCGCAACTCATCCTCGCTTAAACCAAAGAAAGAACGCAATAACTTCACTTCATCTTTACAGTCATAGGGGTGTATCCACACGCTTTTCTGTAAAGGATACAACTCTAACTGTTTAAGTAATCCTCGCAAAGCTTCTCTCTTGATGCGTTGAGGCTGAATAATATCAAAAATGATAATCCTCCAATACCCATCCCAACGCTTCGGCTTCTTTATTTGCAAACTGTTCAATTGAAACCGTCCTGCCTTTTTCTTTCCTTCTTCGGTAAGCGAAATATAAACTTGGTGATTGTGTTTTTCTATTTTTAGATAACCTTCTCGCCGTAACCGAGAAAATGTATCGTAGAATTTCTTTTTGTCGTAACGCTTTCTTTTCCCAATTGCCCGTATCAAATTAGTGCTAAAGTAAGGAGAGGTGGCCGCAATAACAACTGCGCCGCCTACGCCTATCCAGGTAAGAATATCTTTTGTTATCTCTGCTTTCGGCTTCCTTCCATAATATGTATACTGACTCATATAAATATATGATACTACATATTCTTGCCTAGGCAAAACTTTGTAGTATCCTTTACGCTCTCCTTAAATTTAAGTCTTCAAAAAGAAAACCTCGTTTTGCAATCTGTTAAAGACCACACATACGAGGTTTGGCTAGGCTGAAGCTTACCGTTTGGGACGAACAAGACGAGAAACCTTGTCAGAAAACCCGAAAGGAATCCAGAACACATAGAGGTCCCAGCGTCCACGCTTTTTGTACAAATAGACTATAAGAATCGCCCCATTTTCGTGAACAGCACGCACGCCAGGAAAGAAAATAAACAGGACTTCCGGCGGAACATCGGCCAACATTTCGTCCTGGTTGTCGTAAAGTAATTGGGCATCCTCCGATCCTAGGTTTGCACCCACTGCCACAGCACGGTTTCCCAGCTCTTCGTCGCCGATGAAGTCTTCGCCCGGCTCCAAATATCCGACCGCTTCCACGGGACCATCAGATCGAGACAATACCGGCCCTACGTCCTGTACAGCGATCCCACTAGTTGCTGCTATCTCTGCTAGAATCTCGGCAATCACGACACGCCTAGTCTCTGTCACGCTATCCTCCTTACAGATTCCGAAATTCACGTTTGAAGCCGAACACCCGGCGGTGTAGAATACCGCCGTATGAAACAGAGAAAAAGACACAGCGAACAAAAGAACCAGAAACAGTACACGCACATTGAAAAAGCAGAACGCTCAGAGATTGCAATTC
>DASWIZ010000035.1:0-4284 GCA_036397395.1 Minisyncoccota bacterium | reverse complement strand
AATTGCAAAACACTTGGGAGCTGCTGTGGCAACCACCGTAAGCACTGCCGATATGCAGTACGCAAAAGAGCTTGGGGCAGACGAAGTAATAAATTATGAGGTGCAGCACTTCTGGGATTTGGCGCATGACTACGACGCGGTGTTCGATGCGTCCGGCAGCGGCGAGGAAACCTACGAAAAATCGTTTGGCGTGGTAAAACGGGGCGGCGTGGTGGTTTCTATGACCGAGCAGCCGCGTAATGATCTTGCAGAGCAATACGGCGTAACCACAATGAGGCAGTCTACAGACGTTACCCGCCAGCGCTTGGAAAAAGTAGCCCAGCTTGTTGACCAGGGCGTGTTAAAAATAGAAGTTGATAAAGTTTTTCCTTTGGAGCAAGCGGCAGAAGCCCTTACCTATTTGCAAACAAGCCATTCAAGAGGCAAAGTCGTAATACGTATAAAAGAATAATAAAATAATTCACCCCGTTAGATAACTGTGTATCTAACGGGGTAAATAAAACATATGAAAAAATTCATGGTCATATATTTTGCCCCGGCAGAGGCGGCAAAAAAGTTAGAACAAGCAAGCCCGGAGCAAATGCAAGAGGGCATGAAACCCTGGATGGACTGGGCGCAAAAGTGCGGCAGCGGATTGGTGGACTTGGGCACGCCGTTGGGCAACGGCCAGAAAATGACTACAGCGGGAAGCAGCCCAAGCGCCAAAGACGTAAACGGATACTCCATTTTGCAGGCAGAAGACATGGAAGGAGCTAAAAAAATGCTCGAAGGGCATCCCCATCTTGCATGGGCCGCGGGATGCGAAATTGAAGTGTACGAAATGATGCCATTGCCACAGTAAACTACAACAAAAGCAAGCTTGACGCGTCATTTGGGTAAGATAAAATAGAAACACTATGCCCCGTAGTGAATTTTGGTTTTGCTCTTGCAAATGTAGTTTGGCTAAAAAACTACTACAGGGTGTGGCGTTTACCCTTGTCCACCCCTGGGGTGGACAGCAGCTTTTTCAAAAAATTGAGGCGGGGGCGGTTTTGCGCCACTTGACTTTGCGGATATAATCGGCTATAATTGGCTATAGTTTGATATAGACGTATACCCATGGAAAACAGGCTTTCAAAAAGGATAAAAATAACGCCAGAAGTCTTGACAAAGATTGCCAGGATCGATGAGTTAAAGGGGCTTTGGCAGGGAAGTCTTCGTTTGAGTCCTCACATATTGAGCCGGCTGAAGCGGTCGGTAATTATTACAAGCACAGGCGCTTCTACCCGCATTGAAGGAGCTGAAATGACCGATGAAGAAATCGCGCGTTTTTTGCGCGGTTTGAAATCCAATCCTCCCAAAAATAGAGACGAAGAAGAGGTGGCTGGTTATGCGGACTTGACCGGCAGAATTTTCGACAACTACAAGGACTTTAAGCTAACCGAGGGGCAGATTTTGCAGTTTCACGACATTCTTTTGCAGTTCTCAAAAAAAGACGCTTTGCATAGGGGCAAGTACAAGTCGCAGGACAATATCGTGGCGGCGCGGGCTGACGACGGCAGAGAACAGATACTCTTTCGGCCTACGCCGCCCTACTTGGTGAAAAAAGAGATGGACGATATGTTGGTATGGGCGTATGAACAGTTTGCCAAGAAAGAACTTCACCCGATTCTCGTACTATGTAATTTCATTTTTGAGTTTTTGGCTATCCATCCGTTTGAAGACGGCAATGGGCGGCTTTCCCGCGCGCTCACTAATCTTTTGTTATTGCAACAAGGATATTCTTATGTTCCCTATGTTTCACTGGAAGAAATTATCGAAGACAGCCAGGAAGAGTATTATCGGGCATTGCGGGCAACGCAACAAAAGCATAAGACACCAGGCGAAGATATCACTCCGTGGGTTCTGTATATGCTTGACGTTCTTTTGAAGCAAGCAGAAAGAGCCAGCAGGGTTATGGATTCAGAGAAGCCGGAAAAACTGCTTTCAGAAAAGCAGCTTCTTGTATACCATCTTTTCCAAGAGGATGCGGAATTGAGTGTTGCTGGTATTGACGCGAAACTCAAGCGAAAGATCCCCAAGGCCACGTTAAAACAAGCGTTGTCGCGCCTCGTTACGCTGCAGATGCTCGAACGCATTGGCCAGGGCCGCGCTACCCGCTACCGAAAATTGTAAATTGTATCTATGAGCAGCATTTTCAAAATAATCAAGCTTTCCAAACCCCAGCACAAGTGGATTATTTTGGCGTGCGCGCTTATCACGATTCAAGCGGCGCTCCAACAAGCCACGCCCATAACGCTGAAATTTGTGGTGGACGAACTTTCCAAACAGATATCAACCGGCACGGGAAATTTTCAGCTCTTAACCGCTTTATTCGCCCTTATACTCGCCATCAACATCGTATTGGTTATTATCAATACGCTCAACCAGCGCCTGGGGGATTTTATCGCTTCCCGTTTGGGCAGATATTTAACGGAAGTGTACTATCGCAAGATCTTCACGCTTCCCCAGGTGTATTTTGACTCGGAAGTTTCGGGCAAAATCGTCAACCAGCTCAATCGCGGGATTATTTCTATCCGCGAGTTTGTGGGCGGAGCGACCAACTTTATTATGCCCGCCATGCTGCAGGCCGTGTTCGGCATCGCGGTGCTGGCGTATTTTGACGTAACCATTGCCCTGCTTGCTTTGGCGGTGTTCCCCGTGTACATTGCCATTTCAAGCTATTCTACGCACCAGTGGGGCAAAATTCAGGCGCAGAAAAATATCCACGAAGACGCCACGCGCGGCCGCATTGGGGAAGTTATCGGCAATATCAAACTGGTAAAAACGTACAACACCCAGCAAAAAGAATGGGCGTTCGTTTCGCAAGAGTACCGGGCGTTAAACAAGCTATACGATAAGCAGTCCACCCAGTACCATATTTTGAATTTTATCCGCGGATTTGGGCTGGAAATAGCGTTCGTGGCGATTCTATTTTTGATTTTCCGCCAAACGTTCTTTGGGGATTTAACCTTGGGTGAGATGGTGCTGGTTATTCAGATTTTAAACCAGCTGCGATGGCCATTATTCGGAATGAGCTTCATTTTAGAGCAGGTTCAGCAGGCGAACGCCGACGCGAAAGAATTTTTTGCGGTGCTGGCGCTTCCGGCCAAAGAAGTTTTCGAGACCAGCCCGCTGCCCGAGTTAGCCAAAGAGCCCGAGATTCGTTTGGAAAACGTGAGCTTCGCGTATGAAGAGGGCGAACCGGTGTTTACGGACATAAGTTTGGCGTTGCAGAACCGCGAGAAAGTCGCGCTGGTGGGGCATTCGGGCGCCGGCAAAACAACGCTCGTGAATGTAATTCTCAAACTCTACGAACCCACGGCAGGGAAGATAAGCTTGTCTGGCAAAGACTACAAAGACGCGAGCCACGCGTGGGTCAGAGAACACGTGGCCCTTGTGTTTCAGGATAGCGAATTGTTTTCTTCCACGATTCGGGAAAATGTTGCCTACGGAGCCCCGGGCGCCACTGACGAGCAAATCACAGAAGCGTTGCGGCAGGCCAATGCCTATGAGTTTGTGAGCAAGCTGAAAGGCGGGCTTGACGCTCAAATTGGCGAGCGGGGCGTAAAGCTTTCGGGCGGGCAGAAACAACGCATTCAAATAGCAAGGGCCATTTTGCACGACAAGCCCATTTTGATTTTAGATGAAGCAACAAGCAGTTTAGACTCCAAGTCAGAGAACTTGGTGCAAGAAGCCTTGGAAAAACTGTTTGAAAACCGGCTGGTGATTATTATTGCCCACCGGTTTTCGACCATCCAGAATGTGGACCGCATTGTGGTGCTGGACAAGGGTAGGGTTGTCGACGAAGGGACGCCGGGCGAGTTGGCGCAGCGCGAGGGAATATACGCCGAACTTCTCCGCTACCAGATCGAGGGCAACAAAAAACTCTTGCAAAAGTACGAGCTTCGGTGATAGAGTAAAATTGTGAAAGCGGCGCAAATAAAGCAATATGGAGGGGGTGAGGTTGTTGAGATAAACAGCAATGCGCCAGAGCCAACGCCTGCTCCAGGCAAGGTTTTGGTTGAGATTTACGCGGCAGGGTATTGCAGAACACATTCAAGCGGCAAGCGGGAAAAAGATTCTTATCCATGGCGGGGCCGGGGGCATTGGCGCTTTTGCCGCGCAAATTGCAAAACACTTGGGAGCTGCTGTGGCAACCACCGTAAGCACTGCCGATATGCAGTACGCAAAAGAGCTTGGGGCAGACGAAGTAATAAATTATGAGGTGCAGCACTTCTGGGATTTGGCGCATGACTACGACGC
>DASWIZ010000034.1:0-26511 GCA_036397395.1 Minisyncoccota bacterium | reverse complement strand
TAATTCCTGGTCGGTTGTTGTGGTTCCTGCTGCCGGGTTTGCGGCTCCCGCCATGCCCGCGTACACGAACAGCGCGGCTAAAAGGGCAACCGCCCCCATACAAGCCGCAACTACCAGCATAGGAACTTCTTTTGTTGTTCGAATTGAAGAATATTGTTTCATAAACTATAGTATGTTAAGTATTATTCGTTTCTCGACCTTTTTTGCATACAAAAATCCCCCTCCTTACAAAGCAAGGGGGAGGTTCATATTTCACGCACACAAAATTCACTTTGGTGTATACCATTATGTATATAACGCTTGAAAGTGCGTTTGGTGTCATTTTTTTCTGTTTCTGCTAAAGTAAAGCAATGAAGATATGGGTTTGGGCAATTTGTTTAGTACTTGCCGTAGCTATTGGGGCGTTTTTTGTTTTGCAGGGGGTTGAGCGAGGGGAGCCCGCCGCAAAGCCGCCAGAGGCGACAAAGCAGGCGGGCGGGGAGAGCGATGGGCGAAAACCGTTTTCGCACACGCCGTTGTCGGAGCCACTAAACCCGAATTGGCCGGAGGAAATTGCGCCGGTGCGTAATCCGTGCGCGAATTTGCAGGTGCCAGAGAATATAAAGCGGGCCGCCCTAGGTTTGGGTGAGCAAAAAGAAAAAGCAGAGCTGGTAAAACAAAAAGTTTTGGCAGAGCGCCAGCTGCCCGCGGAAATTTCTCGGGGGAACGCAAACAAAAAGGCGGTGGCTTTGACCATCGACACGGGCACGGGAGGCGCAGACGGCATTGAACAAATTTTGGAACTCGGGCGGCATTACGGCATTTCTTTCACATTTTTCCTTACAGGATGCTGGGTTTTGGAAAACCCGGAGTTGACGCAACAAATAGTCAGGGAAGGGCACGGCATTGCAAATCATACGCTTACGCATTTAAACCTGGCGAGCGCTTCAGATGCACAGGCGAGAAGGGAAATCGAAGAAGCACGTCGTATTTTAGAAGAAGTAGTGGGATGGAAACCGGCGCTGTTTCGAAAGCCCCAGTATGCGGGAGGCGAGCGCATTACCAGTTTACTGGCAGAATATACTATGATATCGGTACAAGGGTACCCTGACTTTGGCGACACCACAGGCTGGCGGCCGGGCACAACGTCCCAGCAGGTGGAAGCTTTGGTAAAGCGAAAAACAGCTCCCGGCGCCATATGGGTTTTGCATAATTTAAGCCTGGCCGACCTTGGCGCCCTGGAAGAAATTATCCGTTTCCATATAATAGAGGGGTATACTATTGTTCCGGTAGAAGAGATGCTACCATAACTTTATGGAACAAGATTGCCCATTTTGCACGGTGGCCCGCGAAGATAGGGTTCTCAAAGAAGGGGAGCATATGTACGTGATTTTGAGCAATCCCAGGTTAATGCCCGGGCATTTGCTGGTTATTCCAAAAAGACATGTAACAAGACTGGCGGAGTTTACAGATGCAGAACGAAAAGAGCTTTTGGATTTGTTAGTTGAGTTTGAAGAGAAAATTTTGCAAAAGTTGTCTGCCGGGTGCGATATTGGGCAACACTACAAGCCCTATGCGCCAAACAGCAGAACCAGCGTAAAGCATTTTCACTTTCATATGTATCCTCGAAACCTAAACGACGAGCTGCACCAAACCATAGACCCGCATCAAAAACCCCTGTATCGCGACCTTCCACCCGAAGAAAAAGACAAACTGTTTAAACTATTCAGCTATTGAGGGTTTGACATACACACTAAAAGTGTGTATAAAGGAAGTATGAGAAAATCTGCTACACAGAAAAGAAAAAGGATTAACGTAATTTTGCCCGAAGATACGATTCGGCTTATTGACCGCGTGGCAGATAAGGGGGAGCGGAGTTATGTGATTGACCGCGCCGTTCACTTTTACGTTGAAACAGGAGGAAAGCGAAATCTCCGAGATCAACTAAAAGAGGGTGCCGTTGCTCGCGCAAACCGGGATAAACAGCTGGCGGAAGAATGGTTTGACTTGGAAAACGAAGCATGGAAGTAAATTTTCCAAAACGAGGAGAAATTTATTTGGTAAACTTTGATCCTACCGTGGGGGCGGAAATTCAAAAAACCCGCCCCGCTTTAATATTGCAAAATGATGTTGCCAACCAGTACGGCGCCATTACCATTGTAGCCGCTGTTACTTCGTATAAGGGTGATAAATTATATCCTACGGAAGTTCTGCTAAAAGCTTCAGGTACAGGACTGCGAGCGGATTCGGTTGCTGTGCTGAATCAAATTCGTTCTATCGATAAACAGCGGCTTGCGCGCAAACTCGGGCGAGTCGATTCGAACACTATGCACAAGATAGGTTCTGCCCTACAGATCAGTTTAGGTCTTATCGACTTATAAAAGTTTTGCGCTATAAACAACATGCCCCATATTCATGATATCACTGATACCCATAGGCACGTTGGGCTCACGTATTTTGCCCGCGCAAAATCCGCTCAAGTAAAACTTGCAGAGCAAGAGCACGACGACATAAAATGGTTTTCACAAGAGGATATTGATAATCCCGAGTTTGCCATTTTAGAAGATATAAAATTCTACTCAAAAGAAGCCCTTCGACAGGCTCAGGGTAAACCATCGAAAGCAGCAAACCTATGAAAATCGCGATTTGTTCCAGCGCGTCGTTTTATCAACAGGTGCTTGCAGTTCGTATTATACGGAGATTTGGAAAATATAAAAAGCTAACTAAATATATATGCCATACATTAAACAGGAGTTGCGGCCGAGGTTGGACAATCATATTGAGGCTTTGGCCAGCGAGATAAAGAAAATTGCAGAAGAACAAAGTGACCAACACGCGGTAGCTGGGCTTTTGAACTATACGTGTACGACACTCGGGTTAAAGGTGATACCGGAAAAGCGCTACTGGGCCATTGCCTTACTTGCCGGTGTGTTCCGCAATATTGGCGACGAGTTTTACCGCCGCTACGCTGTCCCGTATGAAGACGAACAAATCGCCAAAAACGGCGACGTATATTAAGTAGAGTGGGTACTTTATTAATAATACCATAGTCTCCTTAATGAAGCAGATTCTATGAAAATCATTTTAGGTTCGCAGTCGGGCATAACAATCCGCGAGGCGGAGGTGGATGAATGGGATAAGGTGCCGGCATTGCACAGGGACGAGGGGGAAGAATATATAAAAGGGTCGAGGCAACGGAATAAAATGCGTTTTTCTAAAATTCCGCAGGGAACGCATATAGTTTTGTTCGCGGAGCGCCAAGGCCGGGTGGTCGGGGCAATTCAGATAGAATTGGTCCATACCAATACAAAACTCGCGGACGGAAAAACCATAGCCCACCTAAATGATCTGGTGGTGGACCCTGATGTTCGCGGACAGGGCATTGGCACCAGGCTTATGAACCTTGCAGAAGAAATGCTGCAAGAAAAAGGTTTTACCAAAGTAACGTTGGGCGTGTGGCGCAATAAAAAGCACGCCGGTTTGTGCGCGTTTTACGACAAGCGCGGATACCAGGTTTGGTATGAAAAGAAAGACGGCACTGCCACGGTGTTTAAAAAAGACCTTGAACAGGATTGATTCCCTGTCAAGAATATGGTATGGTGTAAAAACATGGGATTTTTTAAAGATTTTGAAAACGAAATAAAAATCTTTTTTGTACTGGTTGCCCTGATTATTGTGGCCGGATGGTTTGGGGCGTTAAGCACGGTTTCTTTTTTCCGGGCTATGCAGGAACCCGAACAATCCGGCGCGCAGCAGCCGTCTGAAACTCAAGAAGAGGGCGTTATACCCCCAGAAGAGCAAAAACAAGAAGAACAAGAACCACAACCAAGCGTACCGGTATACGCAAACGAAAGTTTGGGAGTTTCTTTTGAATATCCCGCGGGCTGGTTTGTGTACGACACGGTCGCGTGGGAAGAAGACAACGCCATAGCCCCGTGCCAAACCGCGGGCATCATTGAAAACACAGTTATTGTAAGTAGCAAAAATTTGGGCCGATGCGTAGGGGTAACAGAATTTAAATCGTGGCCGGGAGATATGCTTATAAGCTTTGCCCAAACCGAGTGGCGGGACTTTCCGTTTGTGCTGGAAGGAGAAAATCCCGGATTAGTGGAAGTTGGGGGAGTGGCCGCCGCAAAATATCCATACCTTGAAAATTCTTCTGCGAACCGTAAGCAGGCTGTACGCTTGTATGTAAATAACGCAGGCCGGGGATATATTATTGAATTTACCCAAGCTGACGCGCAAGGCAACTACGACCCGGTGTTTGATGAAATTCTTGCCAGTTTGCAATGGCGGTAGTATTCGTAATTATTCTTTTGCTGTTGGCCGTCCCATTCCTATTGGTTTTGGGATTTTTTTCCGTGGTGGCAGACAGCTTTAAAAGTTTTGGCGTGGCTCCCGGAGTGGCCGCCGCAATTCTAGTTGGTATGCTTATTGGTTCTTTTGTAAATATTCCCATTGGCCGGCACCGCGTCGTGGAAGCGGAAGAGCGGAGGTTTTTCGGTTTGGTACGCCGTCGCGTAATGCAAGCCCAGGGGCTTTCTATAAACCTGGGTGGAGCGGTAATTCCCGTGGCGCTGGCCATATATTTACTGACCAAAGTTCCCCTGCAAGAAACATTGCTGGCGAGCTTGCTTATGGTCGTTATTTGTTTTTTTATGGCGCGCGTGGCGCCCGGAAAGGGAATTACGCTGCCTGTACTTTTTCCGGCGTTGTTTGCGTTAGTGTTTGCGTTGGTGCTGGCGCACGAAATTGCGGCTCCCGTGGCGTTTATCGCGGGCGTGTTTGGCGTAATAGTTGGGGCAGATTTGCTGCGTTTGCCAAAAGTAATGCGCGACAACCAGGGCGTATTGTCTATTGGGGGAGCCGGCGTATTCGACGGCATATTTTTAATTGCCATAATCGCCGCCTTCCTCGCCGGCCTGTAGCTTGTTTTGTGATATATTCTCTGCGCAGAAAGGAGGTGCGGAGTGCTTGGATTGCTTGGGGAGATATTGATTGGGTTTCTCATTCTTGTTCTTATAATCGTAGGGTCCTTGTTCGATATTCCTTTGGGGCCTCGCAACTATATTGTTCGACGCCGATATCTTTTTGGATTAGTTAGACGACCAAGGCGCGTGGCCTATCTATCGATGAATGTGGGCGGAGCTATAATACCTGTTTGCCTAGCTCTTTTTATGCTCCCGAGCGTTGCTTGGGAAAAGGCTTCTATAGCTACTGGTCTTGTAGCGGTTATCGCGTTCTTTTTTTCTGGCCACGTTATACGGCGCGGCATAGTGATTCAAAGGTTCTTTCCTTCTTTTGGGGTAGCCATAATTGCCCTAATGTTTGATAAGCAGGCGGCGTTTCAGCTTGCCTTTATAGCCGGCTCATTTGGCGTATTGCTAGGAGCCGACCTTATCCGTATTCCATGGCTTTGGCTGTTCCACCGAAACCAGCCTTTTGTTATTGGCGGAGCAGGTGTCCGAGACGCCATACTTCTTATTCCTGTATTTGCCATACTAATAACTTTGCTCGGTGATTTAATCCTCTGGTGATTCAGGGGATTTTCTTTTTGAGCGGGTTATAGGGAGTCCTGTGTCCACCTACGAAGTGGACAGGTAGCGATGGCAAGATTTTGTAGTATTGAGGTTGCTGGAGTATAATGCAGTAATATGCTTGAGATTGTTTCTGGTATTCTTGTAATAGTTGTGTGGCTTACACTCGTTTTTGTACTGGCTGGTTTTGTAGTTGTCTGGTTTCGTGAAAGAAACCTGCCGCCCGAAGAAAAAGAAAGGAACACGCAACTGCGTTCGGGCGGAATGAGCAAGACATATTTTCGTGTCTTGCTGGTTGTTCGTTTGGCGGTTCTTGGATTGCTCGCGGGAATTGTAATTGTTTCTTTGCTGCAAGCAAGAGAAAAATACGACCAGCAGTTTGAACCTCCGGTAACTTCTGAAACCAAACAGCAAACAAGCCAACAAACACCCAGTGGAACAGCGGACACCGTCACCTGGCAAGCCTACCGGAGTGAAGAATTCGGGTTTGAGGTGAAGTATCCTCAAGATTTCAGAGTGGTGCAAAAAGGAGAAGCTATCGTAATTCGTTCAGAAAAGATGGCAAAGTGTAAAACGGGAGCTACTGGCGAGATGGCAGAGGGAACATTTGATGAATTAAATTTTGAGTTTTCATTGCACTCGGGGATTAACTACGAAGATATTTGGAAGGAGGTGTTTGGATTTACCTTTGGACCTAATGCTTATGATGGACAAATCGATCTTGACGGTAAAGATGCCTATTACTTTTACGCTACGGCGGAGATGCCGATGGGACGTAAATCTTATCTTGTCGAGACAACTAAAGGTGAAGCCTTGAAAATAGATATGTATTTCCCAGGAATTATTTCTGGCTGTGTCCCGTCGTTGCGTCATGGAAGTGAGATGATAGAAATTGGTGACCAAATCCTCGCCACGTTTCGGTTTGCGGAGCAAATAAAAGCAAGCTTTGACTATCCTGCTGAATGGGGAAAGTTAAGCTTTAAAGCAGATATAAATGGTACGCAAGTGTTTGAAGCGAAAGAAAATAAGGCGATTGATCGGGTCTTGTACCATCCAGATTCCGGAAACATTGCATATATTGAGCAGAGCGAGCCAGCGAGCTGCAGTGAAGTTGAGTCCTTTTATGGGACAAACGGAAACACGAAACTTTATCTATACTCTCCTCAAAACTCAACTCTTTTATACCAATATGCTGATTCCGACACGCGCTGCTACTCTGGAACCCTTAGTGGTAGCTGGTTTTTGGAAAACGAAAACTATATCCGAATTAACATTGTGGGATACGAATCCTATAGGAATGCAATTGTAGATATACGAACAGGAAAGGATATCTTGGAAGACTACAACATTATACTGGGAAAAACGGCGTGGTCGTCCGACAAGCAGCTTTTGGCTATTAATAGTAAGACAGACGACTTTGCCGGCGAAGGACAAGAAACGTTGTTTATAAGCGACTATGGAAACCCCGCAAAGTTGAATGTTGTTTTTGCTATACCCAACAGCAAGCGCTTTGAAAAAGAGATTTATGAGGTTTCTTTCAGTAGTGACAACGACAAATTATACTTTTTGCTATGGAATTTAGGCGGTGTAATAGAGAAGTACGAGTATTATCTTCCCAGTAAAAAAGTGTTGCGTTTATCTTCTAGCGCGGATTGGCAGGCCTACCGCAACGAAGAATATGGTTTTGAATTAAAGCATCCTACTGCCTGGGAGCCTGCTGAATCTACTACGGCAGGAGGAGTCCAATTTTCAATCGGAGATACCTCGCTCGGATATCTTGGTATTTCAGTGATTGAGCGTGAAGAAGGGGGTAGCGTAGTAGACACAATGAAGAAAAACACATCTCCTGGCGAGTCGGGCATGTCGTATGAAGAATATGAAAAAAGCCAAGGCCGTTCCATATTTAATCCGGAAACGAGAATTCTGGGAACTAAATCTTTTTACTACATACAAAACTATCTCTTTGAAGGTCAATATGGCGTTACTTACTATATAGAAGATAGGATAAGTGGGAACCTTTTAAGATTTTCTCTTTTTTCTTGGGCACAATCCGGCAAAAACTGGACTGATCCTGACTACAACGTAAACGAAGAGCCGAATCACGATATTCTAAAGATGATGCTTTCAACATTTAAATTTGTCGGCTGGGCAAACTAGTCGCAAATCCTTTCCACGTTTCGGTTTGTGGAATAGTAAGGCTTAGCCTTACTATAAACGCTTGGACGCGTACTCTTGAGGTTTTGTCAACGATATGATAGAGTGGGAGGCATGAGAAAATGGAAGGTAGTAAGCATCTCTCTGATTGTGGTTCTGGCTGCCGTGGGTGCCGGATTTTTTGACTTTTCAAACTACGTAAATCCGTACTTGCCCCAGGGCATGCGGGTGCCGGAAATTCCGTATCATTTAGGTCTTGATTTGCAGGGCGGCGTGCATTTGGTGTACCAAGCTGACCTTTCCAAAGTAAATGAAGCAGAATACGACTCTGCCATGCAGGGCCTGCGCGACGTTATTGAACGTCGTGTTAATTTTTTTGGGGTTGCAGAACCCCTGGTACAAATAGAGGGAAGGGGCGAGGAACGGCGGCTTATTGTGGAGATCGCCGGAATAGTGGATTCGAGCGAGGCCATTGCGTTAATTGGCCAGGCTCCGTTTTTGGATTTCCGGGAACCCAAAGAAAATTACGACGAAATTTTGCAGGCAAACCAGCAGGTGTTAGAAACGGGCCAGGGCGAACTGCAAGACCCGTTTGCGCAAACCGGGTTAAACGGAAGTTTGCTTGCGCGCGCAGACGTGGGGTTCGACAACATTACGCAAGAGCCGCTTATTCACCTTACGTTTAACGGCGAGGGGGCTAAACTGTTCCAAGAAATTACCGCCAGAAATATTGGAGCTCCTCTTGCCATTTATTTAGACAACCAGCTTATCCAGGCTCCTGTTGTACAAACCGAGATCGCGGGAGGCCAGGCGCAAATTACCGGAAACTATACGTTGCAAGAAGCGCAGGAGCTTGTGCAGAACCTAAACGCGGGGGCGGTTCCCGTGTCCATTACATTGCTTTCCCAACAGCAGGTAGGGCCGACTTTGGGAAACGTTTCTTTGCGGCAAAGCTTGAATGCGGCTGCCATTGGGTTGGCCGTGGTGGTGGTGTTTATGATAGCGTTTTACCGGCTGCCGGGCCTGTTGGCGAGCCTGGCTTTGGTGGCATACGGGGTATTTTTGCTGTTTTTGTTTAAGGTGCTTGGGTTTACGTTTACGCTGGCGGGCATCGCGGGATTTATTTTGTCTTTGGGCATGGCGGTGGACGCGAATATTTTAATCTTTTCCCGCATGCGGGAAGAACTGAAAGAAGGCAAAAGCTTTGGCGCCGCGGTAGAAGAAGGGTTTCGCCGGGCCTGGCCCTCTATTCGGGACGGAAACATTACCACCCTTATGGTTGCCTTAATTTTGTTTTGGTTTGGAAGTTCGTTTGTGCAGGGGTTTGCCCTTGCTTTGTCCATTGGAATTTTGTTGAGTATGTTTTCTGCCATTGTCATAACAAAAAACTTTTTGCGCTTATTCGCGCACACGCCTTTAGAAAAAGCCCGTTGGCCTTGGTAATACTATGAATTTTCTTCGACTGGGAAATATTCTTATATTCGTTTCCGCAGCGCTTATGGTAGCGAGCATTGCCGCTGTGGCGGTTTTTGGCTTGAATTTGGGTATTGAGTTTACCGGCGGAAGTTTGCTGGAGATAGAGTACCAGGCGCAACGCCCCGCGAACAACGAAATACGGGAATACATTGTGCCCACAGGGGTGCAGGTAAGCTCTGTTCAGCCGGTTGGCGAGAAAGGGGTTATAATCCGCATGCCGGATATTTCAGAAGACCAGCACCGGCAGGTGGTGGCAGCGCTTGGGTCCGACATTACAGAACAGCGGTTTGAATCCATTGGTCCTGTTATTGGAAAAGAGCTGCGTGACAAAGCGTTTATTCTTGTCGGATTCGCGCTGCTGGCCATTGCTTTGTACGTGGCATTCGCGTTTCGCAAAGTTACCCGGCCCGTGTCGTTTTGGCAGTGGAGCGCAGTAACACTCATTGCGCTTCTTCACGATATTTTGCTGCCTTTGGGAGTGCTTGCCTTGCTGGGCGAGTTTCAAAACGCGTCGTTTACCATTCCGGTTGTGGTGGCGTTGCTTACGGTAGTGGGATATTCGGTAAACGACACCGTGGTTATTTTCGACCGCATTCGGGAAAACCTTGTAAAAAAAGTAGGGTTTGATTTTGCAGATACCGTGAACAAAGGTTTGCAACAGACTATGTCCCGTTCCATAAATACTTCGTTTACCACGTTGCTGGTAGTGCTTGCCATTTTGTTTTTTGGCGGTGAAACGCTGTATGGCTTTGCGCTTACGCTTGCCGTTGGCATTGCGGCGGGAGCTTGGTCTTCTGTGTTTGTGGCGCCTCCTTTGCTGGTAAAGTGGGCCCAAAAGGCAGGAGGTTGACAATTTTTGCTAAATCTGTTTTAATCTATAAAATATGAATTCTTATCCATACCAAAAAATCGCAATCACACTGGTAAGCGATTTGCCAGACCGCACCCGGGATATAGTGTCGCGGCGCTTTGGGCTGGAGCAAGGAGGCCCTGAAACCCTGGAAGCTATTGGACAGGCCCACGGGGTAACCCGCGAACGGGTACGGCAAATTGTGGAAGACGGGCTTGTTCAAATAAAAGAACGCGTTGCCGCGGAGCGGGATCGGGCAAGGCTAGAGCTTATGTTCCGCATGGTGGACGAAACGTTAAAAAATACAGGCAATGTAAAAAGGCAGGATTTGCTGGTGGAGGAACTGCATCCCACAAATGACGCAAACCACGTTTTGTTTCTTTTACATTTGCACGACCAGCTGTATAAGCAAAAGGAAACAGAGCATACGCACGCTTTTTGGGTAAACAAAAAAGACTTGGCAGAGGAGTCGCCTCGGGTGCTGGAGGATTTGGTACAGCATTTTGAGCGGCGAAAGAACCCGGCTACGTTAGAAGAGCTGCTGGACGAATACGGAACTATGAACCCAAAAACGTTTGCGTCGCTGCTTGAGGTTTCCAAGCATATTTTACAGGGGTACAACGGAAAATGGGGGTTGCGAAGGTGGCCGGAAATATACCCCAAAGGAGTGCGCGACAAAGCCTATGTGGTACTGCGCGACACGCAAAAACCCTTGCATTTTGTAGAGGTGGCGCAGCTTATCGAAAAACTGCAGGACGCGTTAACAGATCAGCGCAAACGGAACATATTGCCACAAACCGTGCACAACGAGCTTATTAAAGATCCTCGGTTTGTGCTGGTTGGAAGGGGTACGTACGGGTTAGCTGAATGGGGGTACACTCCCGGAACCGTAAAAGACGTGTTGCTGCAAATTTTACACGAAGCGGGCAAGGCGCTTGCGAAAGAAGATCTGGTGCAAAAAACCCTGGCCCAGCGCCAGGTAAAAGAAAGCACTATTTTGCTCAACCTGCAGGATAAAACCTGCTTTATGCGAGACGACAACGGATTCTACTGCCTGCCGAAATAACCGTTGCTATTGACAATTACCTTGGACTTGCTATACTGAAACTGGGTATCAACTAGTGACCACGTCCCGATATGGGACCACAAAGACAACTTCTTTTTTAAAAGGGGTTGTTTTTTGTTTGCGGGGAAATTACACCCCAGGGGTGGACAGTGGTGGACAGTGGTGGGTGGGCAGCCGAAGTCCAAAAAACACAAGACACCAAGGAAAGGGGCGGTTTACAAAGACTGCCCCTTTATGTTTGGTAAAATTGGCTTTTGGGATTGACGAAATTGGTGTAGAATAGGGGAATGGAGATATTGGGAATACAATTAGCGTCGCCGCAGGTGGAAGCATGGCTTCCGGTTGCGAAAATTTTGTGGGAATTTGTAAAATCCTGGTGGTGGGTGTTCGCGCCCTTTATTTTGCTGCCCGAATTTATTTGGCTGTGGCAGTGGAACCGGATTGACCGGTACGACGAAACCCAGCCGTATATGCTTTTGGAATTTCGGTTTCCGCAAACCGTGGAAAAGCCAATTCAGGCAATGGAAAGCGTGTTCCAGGGGTTTTGGCAAATTTATGATCCCCCCAACGTCAGGGAGTATTGGTTTGAAGGCCAGTACCAAAAATCTTTGGTGTTGGAACTTGTCTCTACGGAAGGAGAAGTGCATTTTTACCTGCGTACCTTAAAAAGTTCCTGGCAAATTATAGAATCAGCGTTGTATTCCCAATTTCCGGACGCGGAACTGGTGGAAGTTCCCGATTATACCACAAAAGTTCCCCAAAACATTCCCAACAAAGAATGGAAACTGTGGGGCGCGACGTTTAAACTCGCGAAAGGCGACTATTTTCCCATTCGGACGTACCCTTATTTTGAACCGAACCCGGATACCAAAGAAGAAAAACGCGTGGATCCCATGACCATTATTGTGGAAGCTCTTTCAAAGCTGGGGCAGGGGGAGCACTTGTGGATTCAAATTATGTGCACTCCTTTTGGCAATCTGGAAAAATCGTTTGAAAAATATATAGAAGGAGGAAAACAGTTAATAGACGAACTGGTGCATCGTTCTTCTCCGGGCGGAAAAGCGGCAACCATTCCCTTATGGGAAGACATTCGAGCCGCCGGCCACATGGCAGCCACCGGAGAGGATACCGAGCGCAAAACGGTGGGCGGCATAGAAGAGCAGCAGGGGCTGCTTGCCCCGGAGCTGCGATTAACCACGGGAGAGCGGGATATTGTGGCTGCAGTTGAACAAAAGCTAAGCAAAAACCCGTTTCGGGTAAATATTCAATTCGTGTACTTCGCGCAAATTGACAAATATTTTGGCCCGACAAAAGCTTTGCCCTTTAGCTATTTTAATATGTTTGTTCACGCAACCATGAACTATTTAACGACCTTGCGTACGGTTAAGGTGCATACCGTGCCTTTGTTTTTCCTGGACCAAAGAAGGGGATACCTGCGCAGGAGAAAAATTTTTAAAAGCCATTTGTGGCGCATTTCCATATTCCCGGAATTTCCCACGCCCAGGTTCGTGCTGAACACGGAGGAACTGGCTTCGCTGTTCCACTTTCCCAGCAGGATTACGTTTCCTTCGGGAAACATTCCCCGCGTGGAAACGAAAAAAGCGGAAGCTCCTCCCGGCTTGCCAATGGATGTATTAGAGGAGTAATTATATGTGATATGGCGGACATTAATTTTTTTGGCATAACGAACTTTCGCAATTCGCGCCGGAAATTCGGCATAAAAACGGATGACCGCCGCCGCCATTTTTACGCGATTGGAAAAACCGGCATGGGGAAAACGGAAATGTTAAAGAATATGGCTGTGCAGGACATCCAAAACGGGCACGGTATGGGCTTTGTGGATCCGCACGGGGAAGCGGTGGAAGATTTGCTGGATTTTGTCCCGCAAGACAGAGTTCAGGACGTGGTGTATTTTAACCCCGCCGATACCCATTTTCCCATTGCGTTTAACGTAATGGAACAGGTGGATCCTGAAAACCGGCATATGGTGGCTTCCGGGTTAATGTCGGTGTTTAAGAAAATTTGGCCGGACGTATGGTCGGCTCGCATGGAGTACATTCTAAACAACGTAGTGCTGGCGCTTTTGGAGTGCCCCGACTCCACTCTGCTTGGCATTAACCGCATGCTGGTGGATCCTGAATACCGCCAGCAGGTAGTAGAGCAGGTAAAAGACCCGGTGGTAAAAACATTTTGGGTGCAAGAGTATGCCAGATACACGCAGCGCTACGAGGTGGAAGCAACCGCGGCCATCCAAAACAAGGTGGGGCAGTTTACGTCCAACCCTTTAATCCGGAATATTGTTGGCCAGATTCGTTCTTCCATGGATATGCGGGAAGTTATGGACGGAAAGAAAATTTTGCTGGTAAACATTTCCAAGGGCCGCATTGGGGAAGACAATTCCCGTTTAATCGGCGGCCTGCTTATTACCAAGCTGCAGCTGGCCGCAATGTCCCGGGTGGATATTCCAGAAGACCAGCGGCAGGATTTTTTCCTGTATATTGACGAATTCCAGCATTTTGCCACGGAAAGCTTTGTAAACATTTTATCTGAAGCCAGAAAGTACCGGCTGTCTTTAGTTTTAAGCCACCAGTATATCGCGCAACTGGGAACAGGAACAGACGCTCCTGTGAGGGACGCGGTGTTTGGAAACGTGGGAACCATAGTTTCCTTTCGTATAGGGGCTGAAGACGCAGAATGGATGGAAAAAGAATTTATGCCCGAGTTTATCGGTGAAGATTTTGTAAACCTTGCAAAGTATACCATTTATGTAAAACTTATGATTGACGGGGTGTCGTCGCGGCCGTTTTCCGCGAATACCATGTCCCCGCCCATGCATTTGCCCCAGTCTTTCCGGGAACAAATTATTGCATATTCCAGAAACGCATACGGGACAAAAGTAGGGGAAGTAGAAGAGCAAATCCGCACATGGTCTGGTTTGGACGAGCAGGGGCAGGCGGTGCGGGCCGCAGCCACCGCGCCCCGGCCGGTTATTGCCGCAAATCCGCAAGAACAGGTGTTGTACGACGCCCGGTGTTCCAATTGCGGAAGAGACACCAAAGTGGTGTTTCCTCCGGACGGAAAGAGGCCGGTATATTGCAAAGCCTGCAGAAAGAAACTCAAGCGACAACAGGAACCCGCCGAAAGCCCGTCGCAATCTCGCGAAGCGAGTTTGGGCGTTGAGGCGCCGCCCCGTCGAGTCGAGGCGCCCGCCCCCAGAAGAAAAGCAGTGGCAAACAGGGAAGAGCTGCAGAGTGTGCTTCAGCAGGCCCTGCAAAAAAGGGGACAAAAAACCCAGCCTGTCGAGCAAGCTTCTGTTGTTCCAAAACAACCAGAGCAGCCCACGCAAGAAAAAGGAGTTTTAGAGCCGGGGCAAACCGTATATTTTGACCGATAACCAATGGAAACACTTAAAGATTCTGATTTTCAGGGCAAGCGCGTTTTGCTGCGGTGCGATTTTAACGTGCCCGTAGAAAACGGGGTAATCCAGGATGATTTTCGCATAACCTCAAGCATTCCTACCATACAATATATTACCGGCAAAGGCGGGAAATGTATTGTTCTCGCGCACTTTGGCCGGCCAGAAGGAAAAATTCAGGAAGAGTTTAGTTTGCGGCCTGTGGTAAAACGTCTGGAAGAGTTGTTGGGTAAAAAAGTAGCTCTTATAAAAGAACCTATTGGACAGGGCGCAAAAGAACGGCTTGAACAGTTGGCGCAGGGAGAAGTGGCTTTACTGGAGAATATTCGATTTTATCCCGGCGAAGAGGAAAATGATGAGCATTTCGCGGAACTTCTTGCCAAACTGGGCGATATATACGTAAACGACGCGTTTGGCGCGTGCCACAGGGCGCACGCTTCCATTGTGGGAGTCCCAAAATTTTTGCCTTCGGCCATGGGTTTGTTGTTGGAAAAAGAAATTCAGGCCTTAGACAAAGTGCGCACTAATCCGGAAAAACCTTTGGTGGTGCTGGTGGGCGGGGCAAAGGTAAACAATAAGGCAAGTTTTTTAAAGGCGATTTCAAAAAGCGCGGACGCTATTTTGCTGGGCGATTTGCTGACTATCGAAGTAAAAGAAAAAGGCAGGCAGGGGATTGACGTGTCTTCTAAAACCGAGTTAGTCTATGCCACAGACGGAGTTGACGGTACCTTTGACTTGGGGCCGGAAACCATACAAAAGTTTACAGAAAAAATTACAAGCGCAAAAACTATATTTTGGGCAGGGCCGCTTGGAATGGTGGAAGAAGAAAAATATGAAAAAGGGTCGCTTGCCATTGCAGATGCTATTTTGCAAAGCGGAGCCTACGCGGTGGCCGGCGGGGGAGACCTGGCCGCGTTTCTCGGGAAACATCACCTGCGAGAGAAATTCGCCCATGTCTCAACCGGCGGCGGCGCCATGCTGGCCTTCCTCGCGGGCGAAAAATTACCTGGGTTAAAAGCATTAGACCAATGAATTCTACGGATTTTACTATTGCGGGATATCTTAAGGGAAAGATCTTAGTAATGATTGACGCGGCAAATCTAGAGAGTTCGGTAAAAGAGCTTAAATGGTGGGTCGATTATGATAAACTCCGTCACCTATTCGATGGTGACGGATTGATAGACATCCGTTTTTATTCCGTCCATCATGGCACTGATAACCAGAGTAAGTTTTTTACATTTTTGAAGCGCCACGGCTACACACTTGTCACAAAACCCTTAAAAATTATCAAACAGAGCGATATTGCGGTCGGAGATTTGAGAAAAGCAAATTTTGACGTAGAGATTGCGGTGGACGCCGTAGAAATGATACAAAAACTTGATACTTTTGTTCTTCTTTCTGGAGATAGTGATTTTGACTATCTCCTTCAATATCTTAAAAGAAGAGGGAAGAGAACAATAGTTATTTCTGCTAAGCATCACGTTGCGAAGGAGTTGATAGAAACAAGCGATAAATATATTGATTTGAGGAAGTTGCGATTATTGATTGAGCGAAAAAGGCAAAACTAAAGCCCGTCTTTTGCAACGGGCGGTTGATGACGGAGGTTTCCCTCCGCAATTCTATAGTATCATAAAGAGAAGAATGATGTCAAGGGTAATTTTATGAATCCACTCCACGACTTCAAACCCGAAATTAAAACATTTTTCATCGTTGCAGCCGTGTCGGTCGTTCTCACCGTCGCCGGGATTTTCTTGTTGCAGGGAGTTGTGCGAAACCAGGTTTCACACACGCCGCCCGTGCCATCGCCCCAACCGCAAGCAATCAACAATCAGCAATTAACAATTGACACGTCAACTTGGCAAACCTACCACAATGAAGAGTTTGGCTTTGAGGTAAAGTATCCATTTGATTGGGGTATTTCTGGTGGGACTCGTATTTCGCATATTGAGGGGTTAGCAGAGTTTTTCACATTTCGTTCAAACACAAAAGAAAGCAGGGAAACCTTCGTTATTAATGTAGAGTTTGTGGGAGGAAATCTCTTCGAGTCATTAGATAAACTTTCCTCAAAGGAGAAAGCTACTCTTGGTAGAGATAACCAAACATTTGAAAAAATTGAAGATTTAACAATTGGAGGATTGCCGGCAATTAAGTATTCAGTGGTAGGGACTACATTGGTTTCACCTGGAGAGGGAGAAAACCGGGTGTTACTGAAGAAAGGAAATACGCTTTTTGACTTTGTGTTTTCGTCTTCCAGAACTTCGGAGGTTATAAAGAATAATGAACGTCTTTTTGATCGCATTCTTTCTACTTTTCGTTTTGTCGAACGGACGAAGCCAAATAAGTGTGAGAATTCTAGTGAGTCTTGCTGGCGGGATGCAAGTATGACAGCAAATACAGAAAAAGATTGCGAAGCGATTCTGCGTCTGAATTACCAGTCCAGCTGTTTTGCGAGATTAGGGGAATTAAAGAACGATACGGACTTATGTGAAAGAGCTGGCACATACGGTGGCTATCTCTGTGAAATTTCTGTTGCTATGGCGACGGCGAAGTATAGCGAGGCAGAGGCCAAAGCAATCATCGTTGATCGGGCAACTGCAGTAATGCGCGCCCTGAAAGAAAAAGATATGACAGTATTGGCTTCCTTCGTGCATCCTCAAAAACCTCTCCGTTTTTGGTCTATCAACGCTTCTTTCGAAATTCCAAAGGAAAAAATTCCCTCTTTTTTCACGGATCAGACGGAATATACCGGTTCATATGACGGCTCCGGCTTTCCTTTTACGTATACACAGGCAGAATATTATGAGAGTTATATTTATGATAGAGATTATCTGAACGCTCCTGATGTAAACTACAAACTTTCTTATTATAGCAGCGCAACGACAATTGGCGATCAGTTTGAAAGATACCATCAAGAAGACCCGGTTACTGCAACTTATGCATTCCCACAAAGCTCTCCTGACGCAGCATTCGATTGGAGAAATTTGCGACTTTGGTTTACACAAGAAGACGGCGTGTGGTATTTGAGAGAAATCATGCAGAATCAGTGGGCGATATGAGAGCACTAATCGGTTTGTGGATGGAGAGTAACACGATTAGTACGATCGTAGCAAATGTGTTATAGTCTATTGTTATGACAAAAATCAAGAATTTAACAAAGGCGGCGAATAGAATTAAAAAAGCGATCGCTCAAGGGGAGCGCATTGTTTTGTATGGCGACGCGGATTTGGACGGGGTAACGTCGGTGCTTATAGCGCAGGAAGCCATAAAAAGTTTGGGGGGCGAGGTTGCCGCTTTCTATTTTCCCGAGCGTGAAAAAGAAGGATACGGGGTTACTCCAAAAGCAATTGCATATTTACAGCAATACGCGCCAGCTTTATTGGTTACTTTTGACCTGGGCATTTCAAACTTTACTGAAATTCCCATGGCAAAAAAAGCAGGGTTTGAAGTTATTGTGGTGGACCACCACAAGGTGCTGGATAAATTGCCCAAAGCAGACATTATTGTGGATCCCAAACAACCGGGCGACAAGTACCCATTTAAGGAATTCGCGGCGTGCGGGTTAAGTTTGCAGCTGGCAAAGGAATTGCTGGGCAAAAAAATGTCAGATAGTTTGTATCAAAGCATGGTGGAACTGGCGGGTTTGGGAACTATTGCCGATATGATGGCCAGGGAGCAAGACAACGTGCAGATTATCGCAGACGGCATGGACGCGTTGCCGTACTCGTGGAGGCCCGGCATTCGCGCGTTTTTGGAATCTGATATTTTTTTGGGGGAAAGCACGCTTGAACAAAAAGTCCAGCAAATGATAGCTATTTTAAACGTACGCGATACCAAAAACAGGGAACCGGGCGCGTTTCGTTTGCTGGTCTGCCCGTCGTTGCTCAAGGCCAAAAAAATGGTTGAGCAGTTCGCGGAAAAAAACAAGGAGCGAAGAGAGCTTATTGAAAAAGCGGCCGAAGAAGTAAGAATGCGCATATTTCACAAAAAAGCGGAACCTTTGGTGTTCGAGGGGTCAGAACAGTTTGAGTATATGCTGCTGGGGGCCTTGGCTTCCATAATTTCACAAGAAGCAAACAGACCAGCCTTTATTTACAAAAAAAGCAAAAAGGGAATTATAGGAAGCGTGCGGGCTCCTTTGGGGTACGATACGGTAAGAGCAATGCAGGCGTGCGACGCGTACTTGGACGTGTACGGCGGCCATCCCCAGGCGTCGGGATTTGAAACAAAAGGAGAACACGAAGAAGAATTGGGCGTGTGTTTAACAGAATACTTTAAGAAAAACAAATGAGTAAGTATATAATCAGAACAGACGGGGGAGCAAGGGGAAATCCGGGCCCGGCGGCGCTTGGTGCTGTTATAGAGAATGAGCAGGGGAGCGTGCTCAAAGAAATTGCAGAATACATTGGCGAGAAAACAAACAACGAAGCGGAATATCGCGCGCCCATCGTGGCCTTAAAAAAACTCAAAAGCCTTATTGGAAAAGCGGCGGCAAAAAAGGCGGAGGTGCAGATACTAGCGGATTCTGAATTAATGGTAAAACAAATGAACGGCCAGTATAAAATAGAAAACGAAAATATGCAAAAGTTTTTTTTGGAACTCTGGAACCTAAAACTCGACTTTGCGAACGTAACTTTCCAAAGCGTGCCCCGCAACCAAAACAAAGCCGCCGACCGCCTAGTCAACCAAGCCCTCGACGCGGCATCCAAACCAGGAAAATTATTCTAGCTTGACAAAGCTCCTCGATTTGAGGTATACTATATTTGCCAGAGTAGGCAGGTAATCGCCCCGCCCAAAGCTATGCGATAGCATTGTTGGCGGGGAGGAAAGTCCGAACACTCATCCGTCTTTTGGCGGAAAGGGTAGTGGGTAATTCCCATCAGCAGTAATGCTAGAGATGCGAACAGTGACGTCCAAAGCGAAAGCTTAGGACACCCTAAGAGTATTCGAAGGGTGAACTTGGACGGTAACGTCGGAGGTGAAACGGCCAAATTCTTACCTGGGTGCAAGAGTAAGCCCTTCGACAAGCTCAGGGTAAACCCCTACAGAAAATTCATGTTTTCTGGGGCCTGTCCCGAGCGAAGTCGAGGGATGAAAAGTGACTCGCTTGATCCGTGCAGTAATGTACGTGGCAGATAGATGATTACCGCCGGCCTTTTTGGCCGGTACAGAATTCGGCTTATCGTCTGCTTTGGCTCCCGTCCCGCTTTCGCGGGGCGGGTTTATTGTAAGGGTAATTTCATATACAATACACAGAATGACCGTATCCCAACTGTTTAATACCCAAACGAAAACCATTGCTTTTGCCGCAGGAGTTTTGGTGTTGTCTTCTTTGGTAAGCCGCGTGCTGGGCGTGCTGCGCAACGGGCTTTTGTCGTGGCGTTTTGGGGCGGGGGAAACCACCGACATATATTTGGCCGCGTTCCGCGTGCCGGATTTCTTGTATGGTATTCTTATTACGGGCGGCATTGCCGTGGTGTTTTTGCCCGTGTTTTCCGAGATCTTCCAAAAAGACGAAAAGCGAGCGTGGCTGTTTGTAAGTAATTTGCTAAACGTTCTGCTGGTTTCTTTGCTGGGGTTTTCCGTTCTTATTTTTCTGGCAGCTCCCTTTCTTATTGCCGTAATAACTCCGGGATTTTCCGCCCAACAGCAGGCGCAAACCACTGACCTTACTCGCCTTATGCTGTTAAGCCCCATATTGCTGGGGCTGTCTTCGTTGTTTTCCGGGGTACTGCAGTACTTTGGAAAGTTTCTTGCGTATTCCATGGCTCCCATTTTGTACAATGTCGGCATTATTACAGGCATTGTGTTTTTGGTCCCTTTATTTGGCATTTGGGGTTTGGGGTTCGGGGTGGCGGCGGGGGCGCTGCTGCATTTGGCAGTGCAAATACCCGTTGTTATGTCTTCCGGTTTTAGGTGGCATCCGGTGTTTTCATGGAACGACCAGGCGTTAAAAAAAGTACGCGTGTTGGCGTTTCCCCGCACCGTTGCCGCCACCGCTTTTCACATTAATTTTATTATTATGACCGCGTTTGCTTCGGTAATATCCATTGGAAGCATTACCATTTTTAATTACGCCAACGATATTCAGCAATTTTCCATTGGGCTTATCGGAGGTTCTTTCGCGGTAGCCGCGTTTCCCGCTTTGTCGAAATTTTTCGCGGAACAAAACACCTCTCAATTCCAAAAAGCGTTTGGCGTTACGTTCCGCCACATACTTTTTTTGGTGGCCCCGGTGGTGGTGTTTACGTTTTTACTGCGGGCCCAAATTGTGCGGTTAATTTACGGGGCGGGGGACTTATTTACGTGGAATGACACCAGGCTAACGGCCGCGGCTTTGGGAATTTTTGCTTTCGGCGTATTGTTCCAGGCGTTTATTCCTTTTTTAACGCGCGCGTTTTTTTCCATGCATAATACCAAAACCCCGGCTATTATTAGCGTAAGCTCGATTGCGTTAAATATCGCGCTCGCGTTTTGGTTTCTTGATATTCTGGCTTCGCCGAATATGCTGACGGACTTTTTGGTAGCAACCTTAAAACTGCAAGGCATACAAGATATTCGCGTGCTCGCCTTGCCGCTTGCGCTTGTCGTGTCGGGCGTGTTTCAGGCAAAACTGTTGTCGCTGCTGCTGGTAAAGAATGTGCGCGAGGTTTTCCAAAAAGAGCTGTATATGTCTGTGGGAAAAACCGTGTTTGCTACACTTGCGCTTGGCGCTACAACGTATGGAATTTTGCAGATATACGGGGGCGTATTTGAGCTTACCACGTACAAAGAAGTGTTGGGCCAGTTTGTTTTGGCTTCTTTGGGCGGCGGCATTGCGTTTGTTGCCACCGCCTTTTTGGCGCGCTCGCCCGAAATGTCTTCTTTCTGGCGGATTATAAAGGCAAAACTCCGTTCACAACAACATTGATTTTAAGCCCATTTTATGCCATGGTAAGATATTATGGCGGAAAAATCCCTAAATACGGCTCTGCATAAGGCGCACACAGCCAAGAAAGACGAGTTTTATACCCAGCTTTCCGATATTGAAAAAGAGCTCAAGCACTACAAAGGCCAATTCCGCGGCAAGGTGGTGTATTGCAATTGTGACGACCCATTCGAGAGCAATTTTTTTAAATACTTCGCCGCAAATTTTAACGCGCTGGAACTCAAAAAGCTCATTACCACAAGTTACAGCGGTTCACCGATTATTGGAGGGCAGGTGCCTTTGCTGGAGATGGCCGGGTCAAAGGGCAAGCAGCCGTTAAGGATTGAAATTACAGAAGTGCCAGATACCGACAAAGATGGCGCGGTAAACCTTGACGATGTTAAGTATTTGCTCAAACACGACAAAAACACCGCAACCCCGCTTACAGGGAACGGCGATTTCCGCAGTAACGAGTGCATTGGATTGCTCAAACAAGCCGATATGGTGGTAACAAACCCGCCATTCTCGCTATTCCGTGACTACGTTGAGCAGCTTATGGAATACAACAAAAAGTTTTTGATTCTTGGCAGCCAAAACGCCATTACGTACAAAGAAATCTTCAAGCTCATTAAAGAAAACAAGCTATGGCTTGGGTATGACAATGGCGGCACAAAGTGGTTTCAGGTTCCCGATGGCTATGACATACAAACCGAGTCGAGAATAAAAACTGAAAACGGAATTAAATATTTCAGCATGGGCAATATTGCGTGGTTCACTAATCTTGATACCACAAAGCGTCACGAGGAACTAACTCTGTACAAAAAATACAGTCCAGAAGAATATCCAAAATACGATAACTATGATGCGATCAATGTAAACAGGTACATCGACATCCCTTATGATTATGCCGATGTGATGGGCGTACCAATCACTTTTTTAGATAAATATAACCCCGAACAATTCGAGATTGTTGGCAATGAATATAGTTTGCAGATTGAGAAAGGCAGAGGTTATGTAAATGGCAAAAGAATGTACGGTAGAATATTTATTAAAAATAAGAAGTATATTAAAGAGAATTAATTCAATATGAATGAAATTATATGCCCCAATTGTAAAAAGACATTCAAGGTTGACGAAGCAGGGTTTGCGGATATTTTGAAGCAAGTGCGTAATCATGAGTTTGATAAGGAATTGCACGAGCGCCTTGAATTACTGGAAAAGGATAAGGAAAATGCTGTAAAGCTTGCGGAAGCAAACATGAAAAATGCATTGCAAGCTGAGGTTACCAAAAAAGAAACTGAACTCGCAGAGCTAAAGGTTCAGAAAGACGCTCTTGCCAGCGAACTCAAGGCAGAAAAAGATGCAGAGATTGCACGCTTGCAAGCAAAGGTTGAGTCTGCTGAGACTGAAAAGAAGCTGGCCGTCACAGAAGCAGTCACTAAGGTTGAAAAGGAGCGTGACGAGCTATCTGGCGTATTGAAGAACAAGGACACTGAAAAACAGCTACTAGAAACATCACTTAAAGAAAAATTCGCGGCCGAGCTCAAAACAAAGGATGACATCATTAAGCACAAGGATGAAGAGATTGCACTTCGTAAGGATATGAAAGTGCGACTCTCTACCAAGATGGTTGGCGAAACCCTAGAGCAACATTGCGAAACTGAGTTTAACAAGCTCCGCGCAACAGGTTTTCAAAATGCGTATTTTGAAAAGGACAACGATTCTAAAAATGGTAGTAAGGGGGATTATGTTTACCGCGAAAGTGATGAAACGGGAAATGAAATCATTTCTATTATGTTCGAAATGAAGAATGAGAGCGATGAGACTGCTATAAAGCATAAAAATGAAGATTTCTTGCGCGAACTTGATAAGGATCGTACGGAGAAAAAATGTGAGTACGCTGTTCTTGTTTCACTTCTGGAAGCCGAAAACGATCTGTATAACACTGGCATTCTTGATGTATCTCACAAGTATCCAAAAATGTATATAGTCCGCCCACAGTTTTTCATTCCTATAATAACCTTGTTGCGTAACCCAGCCATAAATTCTCTTAAGTATAAGGCAGAACTTGCTCTAGTAAGAAACCAGAATGTTGATATAACCAACTTTGAAGAAAACATAAATAAATTTAAAGAAGGATTTGCAAAAAATTATGATCTTGCTAGCCGTAAATTCAAAACTGCTATTGAAGAAATAGACAAAACGATAGATAACCTTCAAAAAACCAAAGATGCACTTTTATCGTCCGAGAATAACCTTCGTCTTGCCAATAACAAAACAGAAGATCTGACAATTAAAAGATTGACGCGGGGCAACCCCACTATGACAGCTAAGTTTGCGGAGATCGCTGAAACCAATAAACCCAAAGAACAATAGCATGAAAGGAATTATTTACATAATGACAACGGCTGTTTCTGGTTTGGTAAAGATAGGGCAAACCGGTACGAATAATTATCAAGAGAGAATGCGAAACCTTGAGGCAAATGGTTATTATAATGTTGCTGGATTAAAAAGATTTTTTGCGATTGAACTTGAAGATTATGCCGAAAAAGAAGCTTTGCTGCACGATATTTTTAACAAACACCGAGTTGGCGAAAGTGAATTATTTGCGCTCGATCAAGAATTGATACGCCAGCTTTTACTCGCGTTTAAGGGTAAAATTGTTTACCCTGAAAACATCGACCAAGAGAAAGAATTTGAAGAAGTATCAAAAATGAGAAGGCAAGGCGGGCTATTTAGTTTTTATAGAAAAGGCTTAAAAAACGGCGATGTAATTGTTTTTAAAGATGATGAAACAATAACAGCAAAGGTTGTGGGCGAACGTGAAGTAGAATATGGCGGCCAGGTTTGGAAGTTATCGCCGCTCACGTACAAGCTTTATGAGCAACGAGGAGAGTTGAATGTGAGCGGAGCTTATGCGGGGGCGAATTATTTTAAATTTAAAGGTAAAAAACTAAGAGATTTGCCCGATGTTGTTAGTTACACAACAGGGGAAAAATAATATGAAAATTGAATTGCATCAAATGGCAGTGCGTGACGTGATCGGGGGGTACAAAGATAGCGCCGAGGAGGGGGTGGTGGCGTACGGTGGCAAGCTTGATATTCGCCCAAAATATCAGCGTGAGTTTGTCTATAAAGGCCACCAGCGCGACGCCGTCATTGAAACCATTAAGCAAAACTTTCCCCTTAACGTAATGTACTGGATGGTGCGCGAAGACGGCGGATACGAAATGCTGGACGGCCAACAGCGCACCATTAGTATTGGGCAATATGTAAATGGGGATTTTTCCCTTAACAATTACTTTTTCCATAACTTAACCAAAGAAGAGCAAAACCAGATTTTGGATTACGAGCTCATGATTTATTTTTGTGAGGGTACGGATAAGGAACGGTTAGATTGGTTCAAAACTATTAATATTGCTGGTGAGAAATTAACCGACCAAGAACTACGCAACGCCGTTTATACGGGACCCTGGCTTTCTGACGCCAAGTTAAAGTTCAGCAAAACAAACTGCGTGGCCTATCTTTTGGCGAATGACGGCGGGTCGCTTGTAAAGGGTTCTCCTATTCGGCAAGAGTATTTAGAAACTGTGCTTGTGTGGATAAATAAAGGAGAAATGGCAGATTACATGGCAAAACACCAGCATGACAAAAATGCTGACGAATTATGGGAGTATTTTCAAGATGTAATCGCGTGGGTACGTAAAATCTTTCCTAATTACCGAAAAGAGATGGCGAGTGTAAATTGGGGCGATCTATACAATGAATTTAAGGATAAGAAACTAAACGCCAACAAGCTTGAAGCAGAAATTGCTGAACTGATGCAAGACGAAGATGTAACGAAAAAATCGGGTATTTACCCGTATGTTCTAACAAGGCAAGAAAACTATCTTTCTATACGCACGTTTACCGACAAAATGAAGCGGGAGGCTTATGAACGGCAGAAAGGTGTTTGCCCGTTCTGTAAGAAAGAGTATGACATTTCTGAAATGGAAGCCGACCACATTACCCCGTGGCACGAGGGTGGCAAGACAACCGTAGAAAATTGCCAGATGTTATGCAAACAGGATAACCGAATGAAAGCCGGGAAGTAAAAATCTATGAAAAAAGAGGCCATTCGGTTAGCTGATAAGCATTTTGTTGACGCTAACAAAATGATAGGCTGTATTAAATAAACTATGAGCATGTGGTATTTATATTTAGACGAAAGCGGAGACTTAGGATTTGATTTTATAAACAAAAAACCGTCGAAGTTTTTTACGATTACCATTCTTGCCATCAACAGTATTGAGGCGAATCGGAAAATGGCAAAAAATGTTCGGAAAACAATACAGAGAAAGCTTAATCCCAAAAGGCATCGCAAGCGCATTGTTCACGAACTTAAGGGAAACAGCACCACACTCGAGATTAAAAAATACTTTTATAAACAAGCCGAGAAGACGCAATTTGGGATTTATGCCATCAGTCTTAACAAGGAAAGGGTCTATGAAAGGCTTAGACGGAGTAAGCCACGCGTTTATAACTATATTGCGAGAAAAGTACTAGACCAGATTCCGTTTGAAAAGAACCATGATTCACGCGTAGAATTGGTTATTGATCGTTCTATGAGCAAGCCAGAGATTGAAGAGTTTAACTCATATATACGAAAACAGTTGGAAGCACGATTAGACCCCAAAACCCCACTCGATATTTACCATTGGGATTCGCAAGCGACACCGGGCTTACAGGCGGCCGATATATTTTGTTGGGGGATTTTTCAAAAGTACGAAAGAAGAAAAACCGAATGGCGAGATGTTTTTGAAAGTAAGATTTTATTTGACGACCAGTATTTGTAAAAACAAAAAAGCCCCTTTCGGGGGAGCATGCCCTGTAGATTTGTAATGCCTAGACTTTTGCCAACCAGATGGATGGGAACATCTAGAGCAATCTATAGTGGGCTTACTGCTCATTTTCAGTATAGCAAGGTGTTCGGTATTGTCAAGGGTTGTGGGTAATGTGCAAGCACATATGGCGGTTTTCCCAGGAACAGGTAGAGTCCTGGGTATGTGTACCGCCATGACAAAAACAATCAAAGAGGAGCGTTTAAGATGGGTCCTTCCCATCATCGCAAAAGAGGTAAAGCTTCTTGAG
>DASWIZ010000033.1:0-46076 GCA_036397395.1 Minisyncoccota bacterium | reverse complement strand
TTTGTGTTGTATGGAGACGTAGTAACCGATATTGACCTTGCGGATTTTGCCGCGTACCACGAGGAAACAAACTCGGTAGCGACGGTTGCGTTAACATCCATTCAAGACCCTTCTTTGTATGGGTCGGTACAAATGCGCGGGGAAAAAATTGTCGGGTTTACCGAAAAGCCAAAAGAAAAAGAAGTTTCCCGCGTAATTTCCGCGGGGATGTTTTGCGTAAGTCCGGAAATTTTTGAATATATCCCCAAAGGGAAAGAGTCTTCGCTTGAGCAAGATGTGTTTCCAAAACTGGCAAAAGAAGGAAAGCTGGCAGGATATGTGTTTGAAGGAAGCTGGTGCAACGTGCGCAACAAATTTTGCTTACCGCCAAAGAAATAGATTTTTGATTTGATAATTGCCGTTCGGCCCCTTCGACAAGCTCAGGGCAAGCAGAGCGGCGATTATCAGACCAAAAGTCTGAAAAAAGGAGAATAGGTTATGTTAGTAGCTCTTTTGTGTTCTAAAGAGGTTATACGGGCAATGCGGGTGGAAGGGAGGTATATATCTTCATACGTTCGCCTTTTCATATTTTCTTCGGAGGAAGTCTCTTTCGATAACATGTGGGAGGTGGCGAACCAAGCAGGAGCCGTTGGTGTTTTTACGCCAGATGGCTATCAGATGATGTGCGACGAAGGGCGTAGTTTTGACAGCACTAAAGCTTGTCTTCCAGAGCACGTTGAGGGGATAGCAGGCGACGTGGTGTGGCAGGTTTACCCCTGGAGGGCAACATTAACATTTGATGAGCGGTATCTTGTTGGTGGTAGGGCCGGTCATCCTGAATTTAAATCGCTTGATCCCGTTGACCTGGGAAAGTTTATTCCCTGTCGGGCTTTCATAGGAACCAGTTTGGTTGTGGTAGATAAATCTGCGCCGCATCTACAAAGAAAAAGACTAGGAGGAGGCAATAGAAAGAATGGCAAGAGAAACGTGGTTCTCCCGACTACAAGAGATCGTGGCAAAGAAGGGGTGGATACCCTTTCAGGAAGTGGAAGCGAACGGCGGGTGGAGTACCTTTTATCTGGGGCCGGCAGGCGTGGCCAATACCGCATCGTCTGATCGGGCACTTAAAAACCTCGGGATTGTCCCCGAGGTGAAAATCAACGGCGCGATCCGTATGTTCAGCGTCGTTGAGATTCATGAGAAGGATGGTTTGGGCAGGATTCACCACGCCTATGACGATGGTGTATATGAGTGCTCTGCTGGCGAGCTGATTCGAATTTTCGAAACCCTTCTTTTTTTGAGAAAGGAGGTTGAGCGGATATTTCCGCTGCTTAAAGAAGTAGCAGCGGCGCTCGGTATTCCCGAGTAAATTAAGGCTAATCGGTTGGTTAGCCAATGCGGCAGTCGTTTTACGACTGCCGCATCTTTTTATTTAGTGCACTTATATGGAGTAATGCGTTTTTGATTTTTTGATGAGGTTGTCTTTAAGGAGGGCTTGGATAATTTCTTGCGGCGTGTAGACTTGTTGATATTTAATGTCAACAAGTTCTTTGGTGAGAAATGCGTGCAGCTCTTTGTGGGCAACTTTGTTTTTTGGGGCAGCCAGAATAAATCGCACGGCTTTGGTGCGGAAAGAGCGAAACGAGCCTGCAAATTTGCTTTGCTTGGCGTAGTGGCGGCTGCGCTTGTTTACGCTTGCATCTTTTTTGAGTACCACGGCACCGTAGTCAAACAGAGCGTAGTGCCATTCTCGCGTCGTTACACCTTTTGGCAACGTATCTATTGCTTTTTGCGCGATTTTCAAGATTTCTTTGTCTGCAACACTATTCTTGCCCCCAAAAAAGAAATGAAGGTATACTCTGCGGATATTAGTATCTATAAACGGCTGTGAATTACCGAACGCAAAGCACGCAACGGCTCTTGCCGTGTATGGTCCGATTCCTGGAAAAGTTTCGAGAACTTTCGGGTCTTTTGGGAATTTACCTCCATATTCTTTCGTAATTATTTTTGCGGTTTCTTTCAAATATTTTGCTCTTCGCCAGTAGCCGAGGCCTGCCCATACTTTCATGAGCTTTTGGTCTGGCGCTTTGGCCAGGGCTTGGGGGGTGGGAAACTCGTGCAAAAATTCCTGGTATTTGGGCAGCACGCGGGGAACTTGCGTTTGCTGCAGCATTATTTCTGACACTAAAATTTTGTACGGGTCGCGCGTGTTCCGCCAGGGCATGTCTCTTCGTCCGCCAGCTGGCGGATTATACCAGTCTAAAATGATTTTTTGGAACCTAGCTATTGTCATAATTGCTATTGTAGCATACAAGAAAGATAGGTATGGCGTATGTTCCGCACGACAAATTCGCTCAAAAAGCAAAAGAAAAAGGGTATCGCGCGCGCTCCGCTTTTAAGTTACTCGATCTTCAAAAGAAATTCCAGCTTATCAAAAAAGGGGATATGGTTTTGGATTTGGGAGCGGCTCCCGGCAGCTGGATGCAGGTAGTAAGCCAGATTGTAGGGGAGCGGGGGCGTGTGGCTGGCGTAGATATTTCGTCCATAGAGACTTTGGGCTTTCCCAACGTACAAACATTCCAAAAAAGCATTGCAGACAAGGATTTTGTGGAGTTTTTACGAAAACAAGATCCCGTAGTGTTTCACGTGGTGCTTTCTGACATTGCGCCCAACACCACAGGCATAAAATCCAGAGACGAAGCGCTTTCGCACGAACTCTCCATGTGCGTGTTGGAAATCGCAACACACGTGCTAAAGAAAAAAGGCAATCTTGTAATAAAAGTTTTTGAAGGGCCAGAGACCCCCTGGCTTGTGAAAGAAGCAAAAAAGCATTTTGCGCGTGTGCATTTGGCAAAACCCATGGCTTCCACCAAAGGCAGCAAAGAACTTTTCCTTATAGCCCAAAACTTTTTACAGAATGGACAAATGGCCTAAAAATAGCTAGAATTAGGGCAAAATGGCAAAGTACGATCATAAAAAAGTAGAGCGGAAGTGGCAGAAGATATGGAGGAAGCAGAACAATTTTACGGCAGACGACAAATCCAAAAAAGAAAAGCTGTATGTGTTAGATATGTTTCCGTATCCTTCAGGATCTGGGTTGCATGTAGGGCATGTGGAGGGCTACACGGCCACTGACATTTACTCGCGCTTCAAGCGTATGCAGGGCTATAATGTGCTGCATCCCATGGGGTGGGATGCTTTTGGTTTGCCCGCGGAAAACTACGCCGTAAAAACCGGCGTGCATCCCAAAGAAACCACGGACGCGGCCATAAAGGCATTCCGCAAGCAAATGGACAGGATGGCGTTTTCTTACGACTGGAGCCGGGAAATCGGCACGCACACGCCAGAATATTACAAATGGACGCAATGGTTTTTCTTGCTGCTGTACAATAATGGCCTGGCCTACAAGGCAAAGGCAAGCGTAAACTGGTGCCCCTCGTGCCAAACCGTGCTGGCAAACGAGCAAGTGCAAAACGGCAAGTGCGAGCGGTGCGGAACTGAAGTTACGCAAAAAGAACTGGAGCAGTGGTTTTTCAAGATTACCGAGTTTGCGGAAGACTTAATTGCGGATTTAGACAAAGTAGATTGGCCAGAATCCACCAAACTGAACCAGCGCAACTGGATTGGCAAATCAGAAGGAGCTACTCTAAAATTCGAAATCCGAAGCACGAAATCCGAAACAAATTCAAAATTCAAAATTCAAAATTCAAAACAATCCATTGAAGTTTTTACCACGCGGCCGGATACGTTGTTTGGAGCTACCTATATGGTGCTGGCGCCAGAACATCCACTCGTCGCTACACTCCTCGAAACTCGAAATCCGAAATCCGAAATCCGAAACAAAAAGGAAGTTATTGAATACATTGAAAACGCGGCAAAAAAGAATGAGATGGAGCGCACCGAGCTTGGTAAAGAAAAAACAGGCGTGGAGTTGCAAGGCGTAAAAGCCATAAATCCCGCAAACAACGAAGAAATTCCCGTGTGGGTTGCCGATTATGTATTGGCTGGCTATGGTACAGGCGCAATAATGGCCGTGCCCGCGCATGATGAGCGCGATTTTGAGTTCGCCGAGAAGTTTGGTTTGGAAATTCGCGAGGTAGTTTTGGGCGGTGATATTGGCAAGGAGGCGTATCTAGGATCCGGGGTTTTGGTGAATTCCGGGAAGTTTGACGGCATGGATTCAGAAAAGGCGAAATGGGAAATTACGAAAGCCGTGGGCGGGACAAAGAAAACAAATTATCATTTGCGCGATTGGTTAGTGTCGCGCCAGCGGTATTGGGGCGCGCCTATTCCTATTGTGTACGATCCAGAGGGAAAGCCGCACCCAGTTTCAGAAGAGCATTTGCCATGGCTTTTACCAACAGACGTGGAGTTTAAGCCCACAGGATACTCGCCTTTGGCAGATTCTAAAGAGTTTGTAAGAAGGACGGAAAAAATCTTTGGCAAAGGCTGGAAACCGGAAGTAGATACTATGGATACGTTTGTGTGTTCTTCCTGGTACTATTTTCGGTTTGCCAATCCCGGAAACGGAAAAGAATTTGCCTCAAAAGAAGCGGTACAAAAGTGGCTTCCCGTGGATATGTACGTAGGGGGGGCGGAACACACGGTGCTGCACTTAATGTACGCCCGTTTCTTTACCAAAGTGCTGCATAAACTCGGATATGTGGATTTTGTGGAACCGTTTCAAAAACTACGTCACCCGGGTACTATTTTGGCTGAAAACGGCCAAAAAATGTCAAAGTCCAAAGGAAACGTGGTAAACCCAGATGATATTATCGAAGAATACGGGGCAGATACCTTGCGCATGTTCGAAATGTTTTTGGGCCCGTTGGAAGACATGAAGCCCTGGAACACCAAAAGCATTGTTGGCCTGCACAGATTCTTAAACAGAATCTGGAATTTTCAATTTTCAATTTTCAATTTTCAAACAAATCCCAAAAAAGACTTAGAAAATCTACGGCACAAAACAATCAAGAAAGTGACGGAGGATATTGACAGCCTGCGTTTTAACACAGCTATCGCTGCCCTCATGGAATGCTCGAATGCTTTGGGAGAAAACGTGAGCAAAAAAGATGTAGAAATGCTCATCATTTTGCTCGCTCCTGTTGCTCCTTATATGACAGAGGAGCTGTGGCAGCAGTTGGGGCACGCAGATAGCGTGCATAGCCAAAAGTGGCCGCAATATGACGCAAAGAAAGTTCAAGAAATTAAAATTCGGCTTATTCTGCAGATAAATGGCAAAGTGCGCGACGTAGTGGAGGTGGACGCGGGAATACAGGAAGCCGAAGCGAAAAAAGTTGTGTTAGAGTCTGAAAAGGTCAAAAAATGGCTTACCGGCACCCAGCCGAAAAAAGTCATTTTCGTTCCCGGAAAGTTGGTAAATATTGTTGTGTAAAGCTAGGTACTTTCCATGGGGCTTCTCGAGGCTTTCGCACAATCGAGTTGTACATACTGCGAAGGAGGGATAAGAGATGTGCAGTTCCAGTTTTTTAATACGTTCTCAAATATCGCAATTCTTTTTGCCGTATACTTTGCTCATCGACTTATCAAAAAAGAGCGCGTTCAAACTTTTAGTATAAAAGTTCTTCCCGTTTTTGTTGCGTTTATGGGATTGGGGAGTTTTGCGTGGCATGGGTTACCACACCCGCTTACAAATCTCTTAGATACCATCCCTATTTTCTTTTTTGCAGGATTTGTTCTTTACTTCTTGTTGACAAAACTCATCAATCGAAAGCCATTTATTGTGAGTTTAATGTTTGGAGTAGGTTTGACCGCGTTCTTGTTGGCATACTATGATGCTTTTTTCAAAGGCGCCTGGAACGGATTAGAGCCATACGTTTTCATACTTTTGGTAATTGGTACAGTTTTTCTCGGACTGTTAAGGCGATACGGAAAGGTTATGTTTCAAGGATTTCTTCCGTTAGGATTTTTTGTAGTTGCCCTAGCATTTAGAATAATTGACTTTCCGCTGTGTAATCTGATAACACTATATGATCATGCCGTGGGCACGCACTTTCTTTGGCATACTTTTGTTGGTATTGCATTTTATGCGACAACACGTTTTCTTATAAGAGTAGAGCAAACAACAAATAAGGGTGAAACAAAGCTCCGCCCCTTTGGGGCGGAGCAATGGCGATCTCATGCAGTGTGAGAATCTGGATTGTCAACCAATTCTATACTATCATATCAGCATACCCTGTCAAGTGTTTCAAGCATATCTGGCAGTGGGCTCGGTGTAGTGCGAGATCTGGATTGTCAACCATGATCTCCGGGGTGCAAATCCCCGCGGGTCCACTGCCACATGCGCTGGAGAATGAAAAAATTAAAAAATGGCTTGCGGGCATCCAGCCCAAGAAAGTTATCGTTGTGTCGGGGAAATTGGTAAATGTGGTAGTATAAACAAAAGCCATCCGTTTCTTTTACGGATGGCTAAAACTCTCGGTACGAGGAAGATGATGAGTAACGCCATGGCCAGGCCAAAAAGGTTGCTTATTCCGTCTCCAATCCATCCTACGGAATCACCGGATTGCAAATCCTCCACCTCTTTCCATGTCAGAAAAAAGGTAACCGGCGTGAATGCTCCTATTATAGCAAGAAATCGTGGGGTATTTACGAATCTCAGTAAAAAGTAGATTGAGGGACAAGCCAGCAATGCTGCAAGGAAATGCTGCGCATAGTCCCAGGGATGTCCTCCGGGGAAAGGAGAAAACATGCTTGAGAATGCTGCAATTTCGTGCGGAGTCATGGATAATCTCCTTACGCGCGTAGAATGAACGTAGAGTGAGTAAAACATATCTTTTATTTTCTGTCAAATATCGTGCCGTAAGTTTTCTTAGAGGGTTGACACGTCTGCTTGGCCCAAAATATAATACATCCGCACAATGAGGTTACTTTTGTTTTTTGGGGAATTGGTTTATTGTTTTTATTGGGGACTCCATTTTTCCTCCCCCATAATAATTCCTCCTTATTTGCCGCGGCTACGGCTCCTGTCGGGCCCTATTTTCATTACAACTTTAACACCAACGGAATACTGGATGAAGCAGGTTCTATGCAAGAAAGCTGGAGTCCGTATTGGTGGGTAAATTCCGGCGCCCAACTTATTTTACAGAACGGCGTAGGAAAAACTATCCAGGGTGAAATTGGCGCGTTTTCTCCGTGGCGGCTTCACTATAGCCTGTATAATCCCTTGGATACGGACAACGGATATCGTCCCCAAAATATTTTTCGCTTGGTAACAAGAAGTACGTGGCAGAACCTTGACCAGCGAATACGTTTCCAAATTACAAAAATCAATATGTCAGATAGCTTAGAGCGCGGCGGCTGGAGCGGCATTTTGTTGTTTAACCGTTATGTGGATGGCGATAACCTATACTACGCGGGTATTCGGGCGGACGGATACGCTGTAATAAAAAAGAAGAAACAGGGAGATTATTACACATTAGCTCATGAGCCGGTATATCGGGCGGACGCGGGTTACGAGCGCAATACAAACCCCAATCTTATTCCGGGAAAACAATGGATTGGGCTGCGAAGTGTGGTGCAAGACAACGACAATGGGACAGTGGACATACGGGTGTATGTGGACAGGAACGATACGGGCGCGTGGGAGCTTGCGGCCCAGGCAATAGACGACGGAGTACGCTATGGCGGGGCCGCGATTACTCAAAAAGGGTATGCTGGAATCCGTACCGATTTCATGGATATTGAGTTCGATGACTACAAGGCTATGGCCATATAAAGGGAAAGAGTAGAATCCAGATAGGACAGCTTTCTTTTTGGGGCTGTTTTTCGTTATGTCATATTTACCCCGCTCGTTCGTCATAGTTAGTACATGAGAACCCCAAAGAGTTTTCAGATAGTTGGGGTAATTGGTTTGGGATACGTAGGCTGGCCCCTGTGTTTGCTGGCGGCAACCAAGGGCTACAAAGTAGAAGGAGTAGACATTGATGAACAAAAGTTACAGAAACTTAAGAAGTCCCTAAAGAAAACCGCAAGGATTTCGGTGGGAAATGACTTCTCGAAACTTCAGAAAGTCGAGGTGGTGGTGTTTTGTGTCCCTACGCCAGTTACTTTAAAGCAGGTGCCGGATTTTGGACCTTTGCAGGCTGCTTGTAGAAGTTTTGCACCCTTTTTGCGGCAAGGGCAGCTTGTGATTCTGGAATCTACGGTAAATCCTGGTGTTACAGAGGAAATTATGCTTCCGATATTGGAAAAAGGTTCTGGATTGAAGGGAGGAAGGGATTTTTCCCTGGCGCATTGCCCAGAGCGTATTAATCCCGGGGATCCAAAATGGAATGCGGCAAATATTCCCCGGGTTATTGGCGGCTTAAACAAGGAAAGCCTTGAGCGGGGACTGGAATTTTACCGCTCGTTGCTGGGCGAGAATGTAAAACCAATGAATTCTTTACGAGAGGCAGAGGCGGTAAAAATTGTGGAAAACGCCTTTCGGGATGTAAACATTGCTTTCGTAAACGAGTTGGCAATGTCGTTTTCCACCATGGACATTGATGTGGTGAACGTTATTGAGGGAGCCGCCACAAAGCCTTTTTCTTTTTTGGCGCATTTTCCGGGATGCGGAGTGGGCGGGCACTGCATACCGGTAGATCCTTATTATCTTATTGAGCGGGCAAAGGAAAACGGGTTTGACCATGATTTTCTTTCGTTAGCCAGGCGTTTGAACCGTTCTATGTCCAAGTTTACCGCCGGTTTGGTGGCAAAGGGGTTAAACGAGGCAAAAATTCCTATGCGCGATACGCGTATTGCCGTGCTTGGTTTGGCGTACAAACCCGGGATTTCAGATGACCGGGAAAGTCCTTCGTACGAGATTATTCGCGCGTTGGAAGAATACGGGTCACGGGTTATTTCGTTTGACCCTTTTGTGCCGCAAAAGTCGTCCGTGGGTACGCTGGGAGAGGCTTTGAGGGGCGCGAAAGCCGTGGTATTGGCGACCGGGCACCGCGAGTTTCAAGACTTGAATCCCGCGTACTGCAAAAGAAGCGGTGTTGTCGTGCTCGTAGACGGAAGAAACTTTTTTTCCAAAGAAGCGTTTCAGGAAGCGGGAATTATATATAAGGGTATTGGAAGATAAATTCTATGTTTAGTTTTCCCTTAAGATTTGCGTCGTTCTTTCGGGATCTCCAGCTTACCAAATGGATTGTTTTTTTCTTTGCAATTTATCTGGTGCTGGTTATTAAAATAGCCACGTTCCGAGAGCTTTCAGAAAGCGTGCTGTTTGGCTCGTACAGTATTTTGGTGGCGGGATATATTCTTTCCCGCTTTTTAATGACGTATTTTTATAAACCCGACGTTAAAACAGACATCCATTACGAACCTGCGATTTCTTTTATTACTCCCGCAAAAAACGAAGAGAAGTATATCGCAAAAACATTGCGGTGCATGCTGGAGTCTGATTACCCAAAAGAAAAAATGGAAATTATCGCCATAAACGACGGATCCACGGACCGCACGTTGGAAGAAATGATGCACGTGCGCCAGGAAGCATGGGAAAGAGGCGTTGCCATGACCGTGGTGAATTGGGATAAGAACAGGGGAAAGCGCGAAGCCATGGCGGAAGGCGCGAAACGAGCGACAGGCGAGATTATTTTCTTTATTGACTCTGACAGTTTCGTGAAGCCTTCAACGGCCAGGGAAACGGTGAAGTATTTTGTTGACCGGAGAGTCGCGGCGGTTTCCGGGCACGCGGACGTGCATAACGCGAAAGAAAACCTTCTTACCAAAATGCAAGCGGTCAGGTACTATATTGGCTTTCGCGTGTACAAGGGAGCGGAGGCTTTATTCGGAAGCGTAACGTGCTGTTCCGGGTGTTCCGCGGCCTATCGAAGAGAGCGCGTTATGGAGGTTATGGAACCCTGGCTGCAACAGAAGTTTTTAGGGAATTTCTGCACGTTTGGAGATGACCGCAGTTTAACCAATTTTCTTTTAAAAAAGTGGAAAGTTGTATACGCTCCGGAGGCCGAAGTTACCACCGTGGTGCCAAGCACCTGGAACATGTTTTTGAAACAGCAGCTGCGCTGGAAAAAGTCATGGACGCGGGAAAGCTTGCGGGCCGCCATGTTTATGTGGAAAAAACACCCGGTTATGGCAGTTTCCTTTTTCCTTGGGCTTTTGCTGCCTTTGCTGGCGCCCATTATAGTCCTTCGCGCCCTCGTCTGGCTTCCGGTGGCGGATAATATTATGCCCTGGTTTTACTTGTTTGGCATTATCCTTATGGCTTTTATCTATGGGCTGTATTACCACATTTACAAAAGAGACGGCCTTTGGATATATGGAGTGATTTTTGTATTCTTTTATGTCACGGTGCTTATTTGGCAGCTTCCGTACGCTATTGTAACTATTCGTAACGCAAAATGGGGCACCAGGTAACGTATATGGAGGGAAAAATTGTTCAAAAACACAAGATTCAAAAAATCCTTACGCTTTCCGTCGTTGCGGCGTTTCTTGGGCTGGGAATGTATTGGTATGTTGCGAACGAAGATTTTTTGCGGAATCAAAAAATTTCGTACATATCAGATTTGTACGCGCCGATATTCTTTCGACAAGTAAGTCAGCTAAATCCGTTTCTTGCGGCTTTAAGCGCCGATTTGGAGCAAGAAGAGGAACAGGGAGCGCAGAAGGGGGGAGACGCAGCCGCGGTGCCTGTCTTGATTTATCATGGGATTGTTACCAGACCGCAGGAAGGAAATACTGTGCTGCGGGAGTTTCGAGAGCAGATGTTTACGTTAAAGGACGCCGGATGGGAAACCATTTCGTTAAACGACTTTGAACGATTTTTCAAGAAAGAAATAGAACTTCCCGAAAAATCTTTTTTGCTTACGTTTGACGACGGCCGGAAAGACAGCTATTACCCGGTAGACCCCATATTGCGCGCGTTGGATTACGAGGCCGTTATGTTTGTGATTACAAATCAATCTCTTGGCGAAAAAGGAGAGGCAAGCCATTTTTACCTGTCGCAAAAAGAACTGCGCCGCATGCGTCAAACAGGCAGATGGGACATTCAGTCCCATGGGAAATTTGCCCATGAATTTTTCCCCACAGGTCCCAACCAAGAAGAGGGCCATTTTTACAGCAACGTGCTGTGGCTTGAAGAAGAACAAAGATCGGAAACGGTAACGGAGTTCCAGGAACGGATATACGAAGACCTGAAGACCTCAAAGCGAGAGCTTGAAGAGTACCTGGGGGGTCGCATTTTTGCGTTTGCGTTTCCGTTTGGAGATTACGGACAGAACCTTTTTGTTGATTCAAACTTTGAGTTAGCAAAAGACGTATTGCTGCTCGGGGCAAAAGAACATTATTCTTACGCTTTTTACCAGTGGTGGGAAGGAGAGGGATTTACGTATAATTACCGGCGTCCGGGGGCATTTTTAATAAAACGCCTCGAGCCAGGCGCGGTATGGAGCGGCAGGGAGCTGGTTGCCGCCTTAGAACAAGGAAAACCCAAGTCTTTGCCGTTTCAAGACGCCTTTTCTTCCAATACTGGCTGGCTTTCCACCTGGGGTTCTTATGATATACTGAAAGAATCTGATGAACTGGTGTTTCGGGCAAATCAACAAGAAGCTGGCGCTTCCGCGATTCTGGACGGAAGCGGAGCGTGGCGGGATTATGAAGTTTCAGCCCTAGTGGAATCGCCAACGCAAACAGGAGTGTTTCTATGGGTTCGTTTCCAGGACGGAAACAACAACGCGGCCTGTAACTTTGGAAAAGATTTTGTGCACGTTGAGCAGGTTCTCCAAGGGCGGCATCGCGTTATCCAGGGTATCCGCGACGTAGCTCCCATTCCGCAAGGGGAGTTTACGGTACAGGCACGGGTTCGGGGAAGAACGATACAGTGTTTGATAAACAACCAAGTGCTGGTGGAAACACCGTTTTTGGACACTCCTTTAGGTTATGGAGGAATTGGGTTTAAAATGTGGGATGAGCAAGCGGGCAGGGCCTCTCTTCGTATAAAAAAACTGGAAGTTCAACCTTTATAACTATGTAACAGAAACACGTTTACTGCATGCCTCGACGCAAACCGTTTATAAAAGTATCTGACGCGGTTTTTATGCTGGCTGCGGCCGGGGTGTTGGCTGGAATTTTTGTAGCCGGATATTTTTTTCTTTTCTCGCTTTTGACGGGACGCGGAGTAGACTGGGTTACGTTTTTTGTTTTGTTCTCGGCCCTTGCCCTTTTGAACATTTTTTTGCTAGTTCAGTTTTGGAAAAGGCGGTTCCGGTTTGGCGTGGGGTGGCAGGCGTTTATGCTCTTGTGGGGCCCTCTTGCCATTTGGTACTGGCTGTTTGCTCCCATTTACTACTTTTTTACCGTAAACCTTGACACCGCCCGAATTGCCTTATTGGGATTTATTTACTTGTGGGAGGTGCCTGTTGTGGGGGGAATTTTTATTGCTCTTGCGCTGGCGCGATTCTGGCGGATACGCAGGTTCCAGGAAACAGGGGAAACCAAAAATCCAGAAAGCCTGTACAAGCTTACCTTTCAATACCCGGCATTTGTTGGCATTGCTCTTTTTCTTCTTTCCGTTATCGGATACACGATCGGCACGGTTCAGTTAAATACGTTTGGCGAGCTTCCAAAGTTAGAGCAGGCAAAAAGCGTTGCAAACGGAGTTGTCGTGGCTATTTTTCTCGCTCTTTTCTATTCTCTTGTGTTCGACCGGTTTTTAGAACCCATTCGACTTGCCTTGGAAAAGCGTTACGACCTGGGCATAAAGCAGGAAGGAAGGCTAACCGTAAGGATTTTTATGGTTACCCTGCTTGTGGTGCTGGGAAGCGTGGGATTGTTTAGCCTCCTTATTGTAGAGTCGTGGCAAATGATTGAACGGGAAAATATTTTGCGCGAGATGCGTGACGACGCCCTGCAGGTTACCAGGAATTTGGTTTTGCAGCTCGAACAGAATAGTACTCTTTCAACAGAGGATGTTGCTCAACACTTAGAAACCCTGCGGCAGGGAGAACGCGGGGAAATTCTTATTCTTGACCCGGGCGAGCCGCTTCCTGGATATTTTTCGCCCCAAACCCAGCAGCTTATTGCCCAACAGCCTTTTGGAGTCGTGGAAGATTTCCGAAAGTCGCATAAGATTATGCTGTTTACCGACGGCGTTATTCCGGGCAAGGTTGTGGTTTCCATAGCCTACATGAAAGACTTTTACGGCATTTTCCAGGAAACATTTCAGTTTCTTGCCATAGGCGCTCTTTTTGTAACGGTGCTTTCCGTAAGCGTTATTACATTTATGAGCTTTGCCATTTCAGAAAGGGCCCGGCGTTTAGCCCGGCTGGTGCGCCGCGCGGAAGCGGGCGACACGAAATCGCTGCGGCCCATTCCTTCGGGAGACGAATTTGACGCCTTGTCTCGTTCCTTTATCCGTTTTGCTACCCGGGAGAAAGAACTTCAGTCGCACCTTGAAAAAGAAAAAATACAGTATGAGGGCATTGTAAAAGATATTGGGGAAGGGCTGGTGGTAACCGACGGGGGCGGGAAAGTGGTAACCATAAATCCCGCCGCAGCTTCTCTTGTTGGATACGAAGAAAAAGAAGTTATGGGAAAAAAGTGGGCAAGCGATATTCCGCGCGTTCTCGGGGAACAGGGCAAAAGTATTGCTTTGGAGCAAACGGCAACATTCCGCGCGATTAAGCAAAAAAAGCCGAGCGCCGCTACCTATTATTACGTAAGAAAAGACGGCAGCTCCTTTCCCGTGCACGTAACCGCGACCCCGTTTATTATGAAAGGAAAAATTATCGGATCGGTAAGCGTGTTTCGCGACATTACGAAAGAAAAAGAGATTGATCGCGCAAAAAGCGAATTTGTTTCCATAGCGTCCCACCAGCTGCGCACGCCGCTTACCGCTATTCGGTGGTCGTTTGAGAAGCTGGTGCGGCAAGAAAAAAGCCTTTCTGGAGAAAAAAATAAAGAATATACCAACCAGCTATTCGGGGCGGTAAAACGCATGAATAAGCTTATAGACGCCTTGTTGAATGTTTCGCGCATTGAACTGGGCACGCTCCGGCTCCAACCCAAACCCTTGGACGCTATTTCCCTGGCAGAACAGGTGCTCCAAGAGTGTAAGTCGAGCGTGGAAGAAAAAGAGTTGCGCGTGGAGATTGAATGGGAAGACGGGCTTCCCCACATTGCGGCAGACCCGAATTTCCTTGTTATCGTGTTCCAAAACCTTATTTCCAACGCCATAAAGTATACCCCGCCTCGGGGCAGTATTACTCTTATGGCAATAAGCCAGCAGGGCAGTGTCGTGTTCTCGGTGCAAGACACGGGGTACGGGATACCCAAAGGCCAGCACGACAAAATATTTACCAAATTATTCCGTGCCGACAACGCCGCCGCAAAGGACAAAACCGGCACTGGCCTGGGATTGTACATTACCAGGTTTATCGTGGAGCAGAGCAAAGGAAAGATTTGGTTTACTTCAGAAGAAGGAAAGGGAACTACGTTCTTTTTTACGCTTCCCATCCAGGAAAAGTCGAATAGAAAAAAATAACACCACTATACGAATGGTTCAAAACACAAAACAACAAAAGAAAATTCTTATTGTAGAGGACGAGGAAGGGCTTCGCGATATTATCGCGAGCGAGCTGGAAAAAGAGGGGATTTCGGTACTGCGCGCAAAAGACGGAGAAGAAGGGCTGCAGCTGGCGTTTCAGGAACAGCCCGACCTTATTTTGCTTGACGTGTTAATGCCCAACGTAGACGGTTTAACCATGTTAGAAAAGCTTCGAGAAAACAGGTGGGGAAAAAACGCGAAAGTTATTATTTTGACGAACGCGGAAAACGACGTGGAAAAGGTCGCGAAAGCCCTGAACAACGATGTGTTCGAGTATTTGGTAAAAAGCAGGTGGAGTTTGGACGCGGTCATAGACCGAGTAAAAGAAAAACTTGACCTATAAGGCGCGTAATGAAAAAACCCTTTCTAAAAAAACCGCATACCGATTCGGCGCTCGTGGGGAGAGCAAAACGAGACAAGGAAAAGTTCGAGGTTATTTACCGAAAATATTTTGCAAGAGTGCACCGGTATGTAAGCTTGCGAATACAAGGGAATCCCGACGTGGCAGAAGACGTAACGCAAGAGACGTTTGTGCGGGCATTTGGCAGGCTACCCCAGTTTCAGATACGCGGATATTCGTATTTGTCCTATTTGCTGCGTATTGCCCATAACCTTCTTATTATCCATTACCGGAGGAAAAAACCTACCTTGTTAAACGGAGAGGAAAAAGACCTGGTTGACCAAAAAGAAAACCTGGAAAAATCTGTTGCCCAAAAATTTGAGGATGCCAGGGTGCAAAAGACGATAGCGCGGCTTCCCGCCTTGGAACAAAGGCTGCTTGCTTTGCGGTATAAAGAACAGCTTTCCTTGCGGGAGATAGCGCAGCGCGTTGAAAAAAGCGAAAACGCCGTAAAGGTGGCGCTTTCGCGCGCCAGAAAACGGCTAAAGGGAGAGCTGAAAAACCAGGAGAAACGTTTGGCTTTGCAAAACGTTAATACAAGTACGAGGGGAAGAAGGAAAGGGGGTAAAAAAGGTCGCAGATAACATAATCATAGTTTTTTCACTATGCCAAGAGACGCGCCTAAAACCCTCTAACATATAATCAGAGGGTCTCCGCCTCCTTTTGCAAAAGGAGGCGGTTGTTATGCGCAAAGTTGTTTTTTTGCCTTTTTATGGTATAATCCAGGTGATTTTTAAAGAGAATTCTATGTGCGGAATTGTAGGATATATAGGAAAAAAAGAGGCCCTCCCTTTGTTAATGGAAGGGTTGCGGCGTGAAAGCTACCGGGGGTACGACTCCTCGGGAGTTTGCGTTTTTAACGGAGACAACGTTACATGCAAAAAAGCCGTGGGAAAATTGGAGGAGCTCGAGAAAAAAGTTGCCGGAGAAAACATAAAAGGCGGTATCGGAATAGGGCATAATAGATGGGCAAGTCATGGGAAAGTAACCGAGCAAAACTGCCATCCCCACGCAGATTGCAAGGGAAATATTTTTGTGGTGCACAACGGCATTATTGAAAATTTTAAGGAGCTAAAAAACAAACTTATTGAACAAGGGCATGCGTTTCAGTCGGAAACCGATACGGAAGTACTGGCGCATTTAATTGAGCAATTTTTTACCGGAAATTTGGAAGACGCGGTCAGGAAAACGCTTGCCGTGGTGCGGGGAACATATGGGTTGGTCGCCATTGCAAAGGAGGACTCGGGGAAAATGGTGGCAGCCAGGCTCTCCAGCCCTTTGGTGCTTTCAGTGAACGGTTCCGGGGGGTTTGTTGCTTCCGATCCCGCCGCTTTAATCGCGCATTCCAACAAAATGGTGTTTTTAGACGACTACGAAATTGCCACCATAACGGCAGACGATTTTGTGGTAACCGATTTGGAAAACCATAAAAAAGAAAAACAGGTAACAGAGCTGGATTGGACCGTGAAAGAAGCGCAAAAAGGCGGGTACGAGCATTTTATGCTTAAGGAAATTATGGAGCAGCCAGAAAGCCTGGAAAACGCTCTGCGGGGCAGGTTAATCGAAAAAGAAGGCGCGGTAAAATTGGGAGGACTGGAAAGCATTGAAACACAGCTTCGCAATACCGAACGCTTAAACATTATTGCCAACGGCACGGCATATATCGCGGGGCTTGTGGGAGAATATATGTTAGAAGAGTACGCGGGCATTCCCGTGGAAGTGGATTACGGCTCGGAATTTCGCTACCGAAAGCCCATACTGAACGAAAAAACAGCCTCGTTGTTTATTTCACAGTCCGGCGAAACGGCAGATACGCTGGGGGCTTTGCAGGAAGTAAAAAGAAAAAAAGGATTAAGTTTGGGAATTATAAATGTGGTTGGGTCTTCGGTGGCGCGCGAAATAGACGCTGGCGTGTACAACCACGCGGGCCCTGAAATTGGCGTTGCTTCCACCAAGGCTTTTACTTCGCAGTTGGCCGTGCTTGCGCTGCTTACGGTGTACCTGGGCAGGCAGCGGGACATGTCTTTGGTAACGGGCCGGCGCATTGCAAAAGAGTTGGCTTTGCTGCCCAACCTGGCGCAGCAAACGTTAGAGGCCAACAAAGACAGGGCAGAGGAAATCGCGGAAAAATATAAAAACGCCAAAAACTTTTTATACCTGGGCAGAAAATATAATTATCCCATAGCGTTGGAGGGCGCTTTAAAATTAAAAGAAATTTCGTATGTGCACGCGGAAGGGTATTCGGCCGGCGAAATGAAACACGGCCCCATTGCCTTAATAGACGAGAATTTTCCAACTGTGGTTATTGCGCCAACAGATAGCGTGTACGAAAAAATCATTTCAAATATCCAGGAAATAAAAGCCAGGAAAGGCCCGGTAATCGCAGTTGCAACAGAAGGAAATACAGACATACAAGAGTTGGCAGATGACGTGTTGTATATTCCCAAAACTTTGGAAATGCTTACCCCTATTTTGTCGGTAATCCCATTGCAGCTGTTTGCGTATTACATTGCCGTGTCCCACGGCTTAGACCCCGACAAACCCCGTAACCTAGCAAAATCTGTTACGGTCGAGTGATTTGACATAGGCGATGAAATGTGCTAGCATTGTGCTATCGCAGTAAATTTTTCTGTGCTGCGAACGTACCCAAAATAGGCCCGCCAAAAGGCGACGCCAAATAAATAAAGGAGGACTTGCAATGGACGCAACCCTTAGTCAGGCTTCAAAGATCCTATCGCTCTTTGAGGACGCGCCTCGAGAGCAAATTCAGGATCTTCTGGAGTCCGGTCTCCTGGCCGATCTCCGTGATGGAAACATCGCGGGGGTAAATCGAGACGATTTTCGTCATCTCGTGGGCCTCAAACCGAGGATACGGAGCACGATTGTGGCGACCTTCACTATTACTTGCGAAGGCCGAAAAACCTCGGAGTTGGTAAGGCTCGGAAAGTACGACTGGACGAAAGACTGGATTGTAGATGAGCGGTTCCCGATCGAGCCGCACGAGCCTGTCACTCGAACAATCGAATTTATCGAGTGCGACTACGACCCGAGTTCCAAGGAGGTACTTGAAGAGTTGGAACGCCACGGCTTGAAGGGCCCTACTTACGAAGATGCGCTGGAATTCGGGGTTGAACACCCCGAGCAACAGCGTAAGAGGCCGCACGTGTTCTTACACGAGGCCGTGCTCGGCCCGAGCGGCTACCGCTTCGTTCTCGCGCTGGGCGGGGATGCCGGCTACCGGCGCCTCGACCTGCCTTGGTTCGGCCGTCGCTGGCATCGGGCCGGTGTCTTTGCGGGCGTCCGCGAGGAAACCCTTTAGTCCTTGAGGTATTAAACCTATTGGGTCTTTTGCCTCTTGGAATCGTCCCTGTTGAGCTTTTGCTCAACAGGGATTTTCTTTTTCAATCATAATGCTATGCTAAAGTTGGATAGTAAACTCGTATATCTGCGGTTATGGCTGCGGGTGGTTGAATTCCGAGATTCTTGCATGCAGAATAGTGCAGGGTATGCTTTGCACTAGCGTCATCCCGCAATCTCTCAAAAACGAAGATACTCGGTACAGAATACTAGGGGATAAAATCCCGGATACGGTACAGCCTTGAGAGTATTCAAGGGGCGGTGGAAGAGATGGTATTTTGTACATTTGGTGCTCGACCCGAACGGCAACCGCAACGTTCTCGCGCTGAACGAGAATGCCGGCAACCGGAACCTCAACCTGAATTGGTTCGACAATCGCTGGAATCGGAACTATGTCTTTGCGGGCGTCCGCAACTCTCTTCATTTCCCGCTCTTTTTGAAGGGCGGGTTTTCTTGAGACAACTGTTTTATCCAACCGCCTTGCATCCTTCCAATTTCGTCTACATGGTCCGAAAGCGTGATATACTTTTTGGTATCAAGCGCTTTTATTTCCCACGCGACTTGCAAAAAGAACTTGAGCACATCGAGCTTGAGCGTTGCCTTTTTCAGGTAGGGCAGCTTGTCTTGCTTGGGGAGATAGCTTGCGACAACAACGTATTCAACAACTTCCACAAAGAGAGAATCAACCTTTTCGCCCAGCGTATATCGAGAAGTTTTAGGAAAGTGGGGGAGATACGCCTGCCAAAGTTTGTATGCTGATACAAGTTTTTGCAATACAGGCAAAACTCTACCGGGGGGGGGCGTTAGTTGACTGGTTATTATGAAAATTCAATTGAGCCATACATTTGAAGATATTATTAGTTTAGAGAACCTTTTAGAAGCGTGGAAGGAATTCGTGAAAGGAAAAAGAAATAAGGCAGACGTGCAGGAGTTTTCTTTGCGGCTTATGGATAATATTCTAGCTCTCCACAGGGATCTTGCCAATGGCACATATACGCATGGAAAATACCAGGCGTTTCGGATTGCAGACCCAAAACCACGGGACATTCATAAAGCTACGGTTCGAGATCGCCTGTTGCATCACGCTATCTACCGTGTGCTCTACCCAATTTTCGACAAAACTTTTATCGCAGATTCTTTTTCTTGCAGAAAAGAGAAGGGAACGCACAAGGCTTTAAACAGATTTCGCAGTTTCGGGCAGAAAGTGAGTAAAAACGACACCAAAACATGCTGGGTATTAAAATGCGATATCCAAAAGTTCTTTGCGAGCGTTGACCACCGAATGGTCCTGGATATGTTGGAAACATACATCCCAGACAAGAAAATTGCCTGGCTTTTGGATAGAGTTAGATCAAGCTTTTCCTCAACGAGGCCGGGAATTGGCCTGCCGCTCGGTAATCTTACGTCCCAGCTTTTCTGCAACATTTACATGAACGAGTTTGACCAGTTTGTAAAGCATCAACTCAAAGCAGCATACTATATCCGTTACGCGGACGATTTTGCGCTGTTTTGCGAAAATCGCGGCTGGCTTGTCGAACAAATTCCAAAGACTCGCAACTTCCTGCAGGAAAAACTGCATCTTACGCTACATCCAAAGAAGCTTTTCCTGCAAACTGTATCGTCGGGCGTTGACTTTCTCGGTTGGGTGCATTTCCCCGACCATAGGGTATTGCGTACTAGTACGAGGAACAGGATGAACCGAAGAACACGGGAAAATCCTACGCCAGAAACATATAACTCGTATCTTGGGCTTTTAGGCCATGGAAACACAGAGAAACTTCAAAGGGAATTAAAACGGCAGTACCTATTAAGCGGAGGTTCGGTGGAAGATTGAGTTTTTGGGGAAATTATGGTAAGAAAGGGGTATGGCGGATATTCGAATTCCGAAGGAAAAGTTAGAAGAAATAGCAGAGCAATACGGCATTGCGGATGTCTATATTTTTGGTTCGCAAGCGACTGGTTTTGTCCACGAGGGAAGCGATATAGATATTGCGGTTCGTTTCGCAAAAGGATTGCCTGGCCTTAAAGAACGGGGAAGGTTGTACGGGGAACTATACGCTGACCTCTTTCCCTATTTTTCCGACCCAAAACTCGACCTCGTCTTTTTCCAGGAAGCTCCTTTGCATATTCAGTTCAAAATCGTTGCCGAGGGCGTGTTGTTGTACAGCAAGAACCCGGCACAAGCGGCAGAAACCCAAGAACATGTCGCCAATTTGTACAGAGATTATCACTATTTTATTGATGAGTATATGCGCGGGCTACGTGCGGCCCCTATTTCTTCATGACAGAACCCATCCCTATAGAGAAAGAAAAAGTTTCAGAGCGTATCGCAGACATTAAGCATGCGCTTGCGAAGCTCAATTCGTATCAAGATTTTTCAGCAGAAGATCTTGCGAACGAGGAAGACAAGTTTAGCCTTGTTGCGTATTGGCTTCGGATTGCGCTGGAGGGGGTATTAACCATTGGTACACATATTTTGTCTCGCCTTCCCTCAAATGGCAAGAAAAAAGACTATACTCGCGTACTTGTTTCCCTGGGAGATTATGGCGTTATTCCGCAGGAGTTTGCCAAGAAGATTAGAGGTATGGCTGGCTATCGTAATAGATTGGTTCATTTGTATTGGGAAGTTACTCCCGAAGAACTCGCAAAGACCCTACAAGATGATATTGTCGATTTTGAAGAATTTATCGAGCACATCGAAAAGTTTCTCCAAAAGCAGGAAGGAAAATAATTTTTCCAAGCCCCGAACCTCGCCAAATCCGTAACTGTAGAATAATTTGACACCAGGTTTTTCTATTGGTATTATACATAATAGATATGAGAACAGTTGAGCTAACGCTTGAGCGAACAAAGGTTATTTCCGGGATTTTCGCGAATTTAGGCCAGGTGTTCTTTGCTTCCTCTGTTATTCCTTTTTTGTTCCCAACGGCTGTATCCCCGCAAATCTCCACAGCTTCTTTTGGTCTTCTTGTTGCATTACTTTGCTGGTTAATTAGTATTATATTCGTAAAAGAATAAATAGTATGGAATTAATGCCTTTTTACTTTATGGGGTCGATAGTGGTATTTATTGGCGCGGTGCTTGTGTATTTTCGTCTTACTTCAAAAAAATAATCTTACATATATGAATTTTTTCTATCCTACCATTATTTTACTTGGGCTTTCGTTGGCGATTATTGTGTACGCGCTTTTCAAAAGCGAAGCGCGCCATAAGTCGTAACTCGCCAAATCTGTTACAGTTAAGCGAGCGCAGCGTGCATGTCAGCCGCGACGTCTTCGACTGGGGTGACGATTGGTGGTTCGCCGCCCTCCGCAAGTAATTTGCTCTTGGATTTTGAATCACTGGGTCTTTTTGACCCTTTGAATCTGGTCCTTGAGTCCGTCAGTCCCGCTTCTCTGTTTGCCAAGCAAACAATAGATGCGGGATTTTGCTTTTCGATTGAGTTTTTGGGGAAATTGTGGTAAAAATGAGGCGTTAAGCGTTTAAGTAATTATTATGAACGAGAAAAAAATTGTTGTTATCGGCGGGGGGACGGGAACATACACTGCGTTGGTTGGGCTTAAAAAATATCCGGTAGACTTAACGGCCGTGGTTTCCATGGCAGACGACGGGGGTTCTACGAAAACCCTGCGCGAGGAGTTTGGCGTATTGCCCCCGGGTTCCGTGCGCCCGGCTTTGGTGGCGCTTTCCCACGCGCCCCAGGCAATTTCCAATTTATTTGAGTTTCGGTTTCAAGAAGGGGAAGGTTTGAAAGGCCACAGCTTTGGCAACTTGTTTTTAACCGCGCTCACCAAGCAGCATGGAAGTTTTGAAAAAGCAATGGAGGAGGCAGGGAAAATACTAAATATTCGCGGCCGCGTAATACCTTCCACGCTCGACAACTGCAGGCTGCACGCAGAACTCGAGAACGGCCAAGTGATTTCAGGCGAAACCAATATTGACGTTCCCAAGCACAACGGCGATTTGAAAATTCAAAAGGTGTGGTTAGAGCCTGTTTGCAAGGTCAACTCCAAAGCAGTGGAAGCAATCAAGGAGGCAGATATTATTGTAATAGGCCCGGGTGATTTGTACACCAGCATTGTTCCTAATTTTTTGGTAGAAGGAGTCGCGCAGGCGGTTCGGCAAAACCAGGGCAAGAAAGTGTTTGTGTGCAATCTCATGACCAAACACGGCGAAACCAACAACTTTACCGCAAGCGATTTCGTTGAGGTGTTGGAACAATATATTGGAAAGGGAACGCTCTCTCATATTATCGTAAACGACAAGAAACCTGCTGACGACCGTATCGCAAAATATGAAAAAGCCCAGGCGCATTTCGTGGAGTACGACAAAAAGAAGCTCAAAGAAAAAGGCCTGAAAGTTATAGAAGAAAACGTGCTGCGCCCGGTAGGCCTTATCCGCCATAATTCAGATACGTTAGCCCGCATCATCTGCAAGCTGTAGGTATTGACAGCATGTAAGCATGGTGCGATAATGAGCGTATTATGATACGAACTCAAATTCAATTAGACGAATCTACATGGGAGAGATTGCGACAGGTTGCTTTTGAAAGAAAGAGCTCGATCGCTGCTGTCATCCGGGAAATGATCAAAACGCAAGTTTCTCCCAAACAAAAAACCCGATTGCGCGCGGAAGATTTTAGTTTTGTTGGTTCTGGAAGATCTCGAGGAAAGGGCGCTGGTACTGTTTCTGAACGACACGATGACGAATTTGCCGATGGCATTTTATGATTTTTCTCGATACCTCCGCAATTTACGCCCTTGCTGATGAGGGAGATGAGAATCACGAGAAAGCAAAGGAATTGTTTGAACTCGCCTTATCTCAAAGCCAGCAGTTTTTCTTGCACAATTACATTCTTATCGAAGCTGGCGCGCTGCTCCAGCGGCGTTTGGGCCTGGAACAAATAAAGCAATTCCTGAAAGAAGCGACAAGGTTTCATACGATTTGGATAGATTCTTCTTTGCACAAACTTACAGAGGATTATTTTTACAAAAATGCGACTCGTAAACTAAGCTTTGTAGATTGCACGAGTTTTGTCGTGATGCGCCAGCAAGGCATTACCGAGGCCTTTGCGTTCGACGACGATTTTCAAAAAGCAGGCTTTCGTCTTTACGGCAAGTAAGGAGGGTGGGTTGCGCAATAGCTTTTTACGACATAGGTGTGCAGGTCTTCGGCTCCGAGGTCGCTCAGACTCGAGGAGAGCCCACAGCTTGATTTTTTGGGTGCGTGCGGTATTATCGAGACATGCAAGCTGTTATAATCGCCGCGGGCGAATCGACAAGGTTTTGGCCGTTACAGAACGGCATCCATAAATCCCAGTTCAAATTACTTGGGAAGCCTTTGTTGTACTGGACATTAAAAGGGTTGGCGGAAAACGGCATAAAAGACGTGTGCATTGTGGTAAGCAAAAATTCCTCAATGCAAGAAATGCTTGCACAGGAAAATGATTTGGATATAAACATTTCGTATGCCGTGCAGGAAGAGCCCTTGGGTACGGGAAACGCGTTGTGGCAGGCAAAAAATTTTATAAAAGAACCGTTTGTTTTGCTGTATGGTACGAAAGTAAATTCAAAAGAGCTGGTAAAGCAAATGGCGGAAACGCAGAAAAAAGAGAAGTCAGACGCGGTGCTGGTGGGAATGGAAGTGGATACTCCTTCAGAATACGGCATGCTTCGTGTGGAAAATGGGAGGGTTGTTATAATTATCGAAAACCCGGAACCGGGCAAGGAACCCTCGAACATTGCCTTGTCGGGAGCCCGTTTGCTGGGAGCTGACTTTTTTGAATACTATGAAAAACTTTCCAGGCACCACGAAGCAGATTTAATTGATGCTACGAATGCGTATATAAAGAGTAAAAAAGTTTCGTTACTGCAGGCCGAAGGTAAAGGATTAAGCGTAAAATATCCCTGGGATTTGTTTGGGATACTGGATTACATGCTGAAAGGGGATCAACAGATTATTGCCCCTTCCGCAAAAATCGGCAAGGGTGTTATTTTCGACGGGCCTGTGTACATCGGCGAAAACTGCCACATAGGACACGGAAATATTATTCGAGGCCCGGTAAACCTGGAAACCGGAGTAAAAACAGGTTCGTTTATGGAAATTAAGCATTCCATTGTGCAGGAAGGAACCACGTTCCATACGGGATATGCTGGCGACTCCATTATCGGAAAAAATTGCAGGTTTGGGGCCGGATTTATTACCGGCAACGTACGGCTGGACAAAGAACCCATACACGGTTTGCAAAAATTGGGAGCTATTGTGGGGGATAATTCCGCGTTCGGCATTCATGCGGGCACCATGCCCGGCATAATGATTGGCTCCAACTGCAAAGTCGGCCCTGCCACGCACGTGTTTGAAGATATTGAAGACAATACCACGTTTTACGCCAAATTCGATCACGTGAAGAAATAAGGCCATGACTGTTGATGCAAAAGAAGCGGCAGATGCTATTCAAAAAGGGAAAGTGGTGGTGTGCCCAACGGACACGGTGTACGGGCTGACGGCGGACGCTACCAGCAAAAAAGCGGTGCAGAGGGTGTTCCAAATAAAAGGGCGCGAAAAGGGCAAGCCTTTGCCCGTGTTTGTAAAAGACATTGCCATGGCAAAGCGCCTGGCGAAAATTTCTAAAGGGCAGGAAGCATTTTTGCAAAAAGTATGGCCCGGGAAAGTTACAGCGGTGCTCGAAAGTAAGGGGCGTCTGCCCAAAGTCTTAGAGCGTGAAGGCAAAGTTGCTTTGCGCATTCCTAAGAACGAGCTTGTGCGCGATCTATTGCAAAAACTGAACCGGCCGCTTACCGGAACCTCGGCCAATGTTTCGAGCCAGCCCTCGTGTTCTTCGGCACAAGAAGTAATGGCGCAGTTTGCGCAAAGAAAGCATAAGCCGGATTTGGTGATTGACGGGGGCAGGCTGCGAAAATCAAAACCTTCCCAAATTGTTGATATAACAGGTAAAAAAATGAGAATCTTGAGGAGATGACAGCGATACAACAGCAAGACAAGGAGATTTTTGAGCTTATCAAAAAGGAAGAAAGGCGCCAGCGCGACACCATTGATTTGATTGCGTCTGAAAATTACCCTTCAAAAGCGGTGCGGGAGGCATTAAGTTCCATATATGTTGCAAAATATTCAGAGGGCAGGCCGTATAAACGGTATTACGGCGGCATGGAAAACGTGGATACGTTGGAAACATTAGTGGAGGAGCGCGCCAGGAGAGCGTTTGGCATTGGCAAAGAATGGGCGGTAAACGTACAGCCGTATTCGGGAAGCCCGGCAAACTACGCGATCGAGCGCGGATTGCTGGATCTGAAAGACAAAATCCTTTCCGTGGAGTTGAGTCACGGCGGACACCTCACGCATGGTTCTCCTGTGAGCTTAAGCGGGATTGATTTTACTATCTGCAATTATCCTATGGACAAGGAGACACAGCAGATTGATTACAAAAAAGTGGCTGAGATAGCAAGGAAGGAAAAACCAAAAATGATTATCACCGGATATACAGCATACCAAAGAACGATTGATTTTGCGGCATTCGGAAGAATAGCAAAAGACGTTGGCGCGTATCTTATGGCAGATATTTCCCACATTACAGGATTAGTGGTGGGAAAGGTGCATCCGAGTCCGTTTCCATACGCTGATGTGGTAATGACCACCACGCATAAAAGCTTGCGCGGGCCAAGGGGAGCTATGATTATCTGTCGGGAAGAACTTCGAGAAAAAATATTTCCCAAAGTATTTCCGGGGTTGCAGGGCGGGCCGCATAATCATACGATCGCAGCTCTTGGCATTGCTTTGAAAGAGGCAACGACTCCCGCTTTTAGCAGATATGCCGCGCAAATCGTAAAAAACGCAAAAGCGTTGGCTGCAGGTTTGCAAGAGCATGATTTTGCAATTGTCACGGGCGGCACTGACAACCATATGATGCTGGTAGACCTTACGAACAAGAACATTCGGGGGAAGCAAGCACAGGAACTTTTGGAGTCGGCTGGAATTGTGACAAATCGTAACACTGTCCCATATGACCCAAACTCACCATTTAACCCTTCGGGCATCCGTTTGGGGACGCCTGCGACAACCACGCGCGGAATGCGCGAAAAAGAAATGAAACAAATCGCCGCGTGGATTGCAGGGGCAATTGGGAATCCCGAGTCTGCTCCGCGCGTAAAAAAGGAAGTCGCCTCGTTCTGTAAAAACTTTCTTATTCCTTAAGCAGGGTATTGACATGTAGTAACCTATAAGTTACACTATGGGAAAGGAGATTTTTTACGACAAAAATGCGTTAAAAGAACTACACAAATTTAGGGAGGAAGTTCAAGAAGAGTTTCAGACATATATTAGAGTTCTGCGACAGGAAGGAAAGCTCGAGTTTCCGGAAGCAAGAAAAGTTGCCAAAAACCTGTTCGAGATTCGGGTTATACATGGGGGCACATATCGGGGATTCTATGCATATGCGAGAAAAGATTATATTGCGCTTCTTCACTTCTTTCAAAAGAAAACACAAAAAACTCCATTAAACAATCTAAAACTTGCTCAACAGCGACTAAAACAATATGAGTAAAAAATATCCAAAAAAAATCCAGGAGGCAATCGAAAAGGGAGACCTTATTCCTTATGAGAAAGTTTGGAATAGTTATTCTAAGAAAGAGCAGGAAGAAATAAAAGAGCGTGCGCGATACTTGAAAGCGGCCATGGAGCTTCGGAAAGTGCGCAAGCAATTACACCTTTCCCAAGAAGAGCTTGCCAAAAAGATGTTGGTAAAACGGGAGTTTATCTCTCGCATAGAAAGTGGACGCCAGAATGTTACTCTCGACACTCTATATCGTATCGCCGAGGTAACCGGCAAACAATTCCGCTTGAGTTTCCGATAACTCACTTTTGCAAAAACTTTCCTATTCCATAACCGAAAAAAGTGATATAGAGGAATAATGAATTTTCTCAAAGATTTTCGAACCGAAACAAGAGCCTTGCTTATTGCAGTTGGGGTGTTGCTTGTTCTTGCCGGAGGCATGATTTTGCTGCTACGAACCCAAGGGAGCGAGCATGTTTCTTTACAGCAAGAAAATACAGAAACAATCGAGAACTCCGAACAAGAAATTCAACCTTTAGAAGAAATAGATCAATCTATACTTGAAGAGTTGAGGGATTGTCTGGAGCTACAATCGTGGCATACCCACGAGGTGTTTCCTATCGATGGGTTTAATGGAGGCCCCAATCTCGGGCTTCCGGCGCCACAGTACAAAATAAATCCTTGCGAAGAAAGAGCTTGGACAACTACGAACCCGGAAGAAATGCGCTTGTTGTCTCAAAGTAGAGACCCTGTTGTGCTTATTTACCTTGCAGCTAATGTAAATCTTTCTGCAGACTTGCAGCGTATGCTTTATGAACGTAGGGAGAACTTGCCCAATAGCTGGGATAAGCTTTTGCCTGTGACATATAAGCGCGATACCCCGCAGAAAGAATTGGTGCAGCAGTTGGTCGTAAACGAAAATCTCGATCCCGAAATCGTACGAGATGTCGTTGATCGTTTTATGGCAAAAGACAGTATTGTTGATGCAATTCACGTATCAACTTTGATTGAGAATCCTGCAGCTACCGTAGTTCTCGACGAAATAGCGCAACTTAATATTCTTGACTTCAACAGAAAGATCGCGGCGCAGCAAATCTTAGCGAAGAATTAATCAGGTACTTGGCAGCAGAGAGGGAGTATGAACTTAGCGAGTATGATAAAGGGTATTATGATCCATCATCTCCGCTATTCCATAACTATCCTTCACCCGGATTCGAGATCCGCTCCATACTTGCCCAAAAGCAAAATACGCCAGAGGATATTCTGCTTACCTATGTTTATGAGCTTCGGGATTACCGAAGAGTATCGTTTTCTCAAGAAAATTCTGCAAAGATAGCAGATGTTATCATTTCTTCTGAAGTGCGAGATTATTTCTTTACTTCACACTGAACATGAAAGCGATCGACGAAGAATTAAGAAAAGAGTACCCCGACTGGCATGATTTTTCTATTTCTGCGCTGCGAAATGTGTTGCGTTTCGCTCAGGAAAATATAAACGCGAGATAACTATGCCTCAAACCTTATATCTATAACCATGGCAAAGTTGCTGTACGGAGAAAAAATTGCGGAAGGGATTTTGGAGAAGCTGGCAAAGCAGAAACCCAAGCGAAAGTTGAAGCTCGCGGTGTTTCAGGTGGGGGGAAACTCGGCCTCCAGCCAGTACATCGGAGAGAAAGAGAAGGCGGCAAAGCGCGTGGGCGTTCGATTTGAATTGGCGCAGTTTCCCAAAGGCGCTTCGCAGAAAAAAGTGAAAGAAGCGGTGGAAAAGGCCGGGCGTTCCTCTTCGGTTTCCGGCATTGTCGTGCAGCTGCCCTTGCCCGCAAAGTTCGCAGCGCAAGAAATTCTCGACGCCATTCCCTTAGAAAAAGATGTCGACGTGCTTTCTTCTCGCGCCTTTGGGCTTTTTGCCTTGGGAAAACTCCCCATTGTTCCGCCTACGGCCCGGGCGATTTTGCTGCTGCTTGAACATTACAACATTGCCTTGCAGGGAAAGCACATTGTGGTGGTGGGAGCGGGAAGGCTGGTTGGTTTGCCGACCATGCTTTCTTTGGTGCTTGGCAAAGCAACATTTACTTCGGTGAACGAAAAAACAAAATCACTTGCTGCTTTTACCAGACAGGCGGACATTCTTATTTCCGGCGTTGGGAAATCAAACTTGATTACTAGTTCTATGGTGAAAAGGGGGGCAGTAGTAATTGATGCCGGCACTAGCGTGGAAGACGGCAAAACCACTGGCGACGTGCATTTCTCCAGTGTTTCTCAAAAAGCTTCGTATATCACACCCGTGCCCGGCGGCGTCGGGCCTCTTACGGTAGCATGCCTTTTTGGCAACCTCGTAACCCTCGCAAACAAAAGAGTTTAAGCTTTGTCGTATCATGGTCGAATAATCGCCTTTTGGACGGTTTCTTGGTAGACTGGGTTTATGAAAGTTGAGTATGTTTTTGACGAGGGTTCGAGTAAAGAGGATACTTACTTTATAAAAGAGCCTGTTTTTGGCGTGTTCGATGGGTTTAATAGTTTGGTTGGCGCTTTTGTCGACAAAGACGGCAGAACCGGAGGGTTTATTGCTTCGTCAATCGCGAAAGAAACGTTTGCTGAAAACGGCGGCGGATTGCAAGATTTAGCCGTAAAGGCGAATCAACGCATTAAAGAAGCGATGCTCTCTTCAAGCATAGCAATAGACGACAAAGCTCGCTTGTGGGGCACTGCATTTGCAGCTATAAGGGTAAAAGAAAATAGTTTTGAATGGGTTCAAATATCTGATTGTCTTATTTTGGTAGTGCATAGGGACGGTTCTTATCGGTTGCTTGTTGAAGATTACGACCACGACTGGGAAGTGCTTAGTGTTTGGAAAAAGTTTGCAGATGAAAAACGAGAAAACATACGAGAGTTAGTCGCCCAAGACGTTATCAACCTTCGCAGAAAAGTTAATAGGGCGCATGGAGCTTTAACTGGAGAAGAGGAGGCCCTTGCGTTTCTGAAAAGCGGGGAAGAGAAGTTAGAAAATGTAAGTGATATTATACTTCTTACCGATGGCCTTATTCTTCCAAAAGAAGATCCCGAACAAAAAGACGATTGGGAAACATTCGTGGGATTATTCCAAAAAGGAAAATTAAAGGCTGTAAGAAAATATGTACGAGACGTAGAAGAAAGTGATCCTAAATGCTGGAAATACCCGCGGTACAAAACGCACGACGATATAACGGCTATTGCCATTTCTTTTGATGAGTAACTGTTAAAGTTCTGCAAAAAACAGAAACGTGTGGAAAACGTGTTTCTGTTTTTTGTTTGGAGTGGGGTAGTCTTGCCCTTTTCTTTTTTGTGGGTAAAATGGGTTTATGGCTAACGATATAATACCTTTAGGCCCCCATAAGGATTTTGAGAGCATTAAAAAAATTGACGAAAATGGTGTTGAATATTGGGAAGCAAGACAGCTGATGGCAATGCTTGAATATGAGAGGTGGGAAAACGCACAAGAAACGATAAAACGAGCTCAACGCGCCTGCGTAAATAGCGGCCAGACCATAGAGGACCATTTTCGTAAAGACACGAAAATGGTCTCAATAGGCTCAAAGACGGCTCGCGCGGTAACCGATTATAAGCTAAGCCGATATGCTTGCTATCTTATTGCCCAAAACGGCGATCCTAAAAAAGAGGCTATAGCTTTGGCGCAAACATACTTTGCCATACAAACGCGGCGGCAGGAGATTTTTGAGCAGTTGCCAGACGCCTCAAAGAGATTATTTATTCGGAACGAGGTATCTGACCAAAATAAAAAACTTTTTAAGACCGCCAGGTAGTCTGGCGTAACGAAATTCGGACTCTTTAATGACGCCGGGTATAAAGGTCTTTACGGCATGCCGTTATCTGATATTGAGCAGAGAAAAGGCATTAAAAAAGGAGAATTATTAGATAGGGCTGGTTCTTCTGAATTGGCGGCACACCGCCAGAGCGGTTGCCGGCAGAAAAGCATATTAGAGAGATAAAGAAAGAAATAAAGCAGTTAGAGAAAACGGTAAAGAAGCTTCCGGGCAAAAAGAAGGAGTAAGATAGTTTCTAGTTTTGCAAAAAACAGGAACGTGTGGAAAACATGTTTCTGTTTTTTTGGTAATATTACTAAATGGATAATGCGCAGCAAGGAAAAGTGATCGAGAGTTTTGCTCAAAATCAAAAATCTTCATCTCGGAAAAAATACTTATTGATAGCTGTTTTGTTAATAAGTGTTATTCTTATTGGGGTTGCCGCTGCGCTTTACTTTTTGTGGTATGTCCCAGGGGTGCAGGCGCAAGAGTATATCGAAAAATCTCACACAGCTTTTGAGGGCATTGCAACGCAAGTCTCTACTGTAAAAGAAAACACGTTTCTCGATAGAAACACGCAGTATCATAGGCGAGAAGACGCAAGAGATGACGCAATTTTGGATATTGAAGAGTTAGACGCCGTTTTGGGGGACATAAAGGAGGCCCAAGACACTATTGCCCAACTGCCGGTTCCCCAAAAGGTTGCCGTTTTAGGCAACACACTGGATGCTTATTTTGCAGAAGGAGAAAGGATTGTAAGTTTAAACCTTGCAGACCAGGTATTTTATAAAAAAGTTATAGACGCTTATGGGGATGACTTGGATCGAGAGATTGGTGCGTATGACGAAATGCGGTATTCGGGAGGCGACCGAACCCCTTTTATTACTCAAACTCAAAGCGTTGCTGATTACGCCCAAGACGCCTTATCAAGAATTAATAATCTTGAAGTGCCCGAAGGCGTTGATCCTTTTGCGTATGAAATACGCAAGGAAAATCTTAAAGATATAAAGGAAACCTTTTTGAAGTTTAACGAATACTACCGATTGTTCCAGTACGAACTGATAGGTCCAGCAGTTGAAGCAAACGCAGAACGAAATGAAGAGAGAAACCAACAAATAAAAGAACATGGCCAGGCGTATATTGCGGAATCGAATATCGCCCAAGGATTCAAGTCACTCGAACAACAATCTCAAGAGCTTAAAAATCTTTATGAGCAAGTAAATCTGTAACGAAGAGCGCAAATTTTCTTTGCAAAACAGGAACGTGTGGAAAACATGTTTCTGTTTTTTGTTTGGGCAAGGTATAATGTATAAACAAAATATATTACTAAAAAACGGTCGTATAAAATTTAACAGCATTTTGTTACGAAACAATAAAACATTATGAATAATTTGGTATTTCTTGATGAAATCGCGATACAATTTGGCTCGTACATTCCCAGTTTGGTGGGAGCGCTGGCCATTTTATTGCTGGGCTGGATTGTCGCTTTGCTTATCGCGGGCATTATTCGAAGCGCCCTGCGCCGCACCACACTAGACGAGCGTATTGCCGCCTGGCTTATGGGCGGACATGCGGTAAAAGGAGTAGAAGTGGAACGCTGGATAGCAAAACTGGTATTTTACCTTATTTTGCTTTTTACGCTGGTCGCGTTTTTTGAAACGCTTGGCTTAACCATAATAGCGGAATCCCTAAACAACTTTCTTGGTGAAATTGGGGCATACTTTCCCCGTTTGCTGGAAGCCGGATTTGTGCTGGTAATAGCCTGGATAGTCGCAAGCGCGCTGCGGCTGGTCGTGTCCCGCGTGTTAAGCGTTGCCAGAATAGACAAACGTTTAGAGGTGGATGCCGGAATCCGGCAGGAAAAAGGAGCGCCTTTGGCAAAAACTTTGGCAGACGCGGTGTACTGGTTAATGTTCCTGCTGTTTTTGCCGGCTTTGCTGGACGCGTTAGGCCTGGAGGGTTTGCTTGGCCCGGTACAGGGCATGACAAGCCAAATCTTAAGTTACCTGCCCAATATTTTCGCGGCCGGGCTTTTGCTGCTGTTAGGCTGGTTTGTGGCGCGCATTATCCAGCGCATTGTTACGAATTTGTTGAGCGCCGTAGGAATTGACCAAATTTCAGAACGCGTTGGGCTTACCCCGTTTTTGGGAGCCTACACCCTGTCTTCGGCGCTTGGCTTAGTGGCGTACACGCTGGTGCTTATTCCCGTGTTAATTGCCGCTTTAAACGCTTTGCAGTTAGACGCGGTTACCCAGCCGGCAAGCAATATGCTGAACATTATTTTAAGCGCGATTCCTTCCATATTCGCCGCGCTTTTTGTAATGGTGTTGGCATACTTTTTAGGCAGGGTAATTGGCGGGCTGGTTCAGAACCTGCTGCATACCATTGGTTTTGACGCCATTTTGGTTCGTTTGGGTTTTGGTAAAGAAGTAAACAAACAATGGAATCCCTCTGACGTAGTGGGATACATTGTGCAGGTCGCGGTTATCCTGTTCGCGCTTATTGAATCTTTAAGTTTGCTTGGGTTTGGCTTGTTGGCGGACTTAACGTCGCAGTTCGTGGTATTTTCAGGGCACATCCTGTTTGGCCTGGTTCTATTCGGAATTGGGCTGTGGCTGGCAAATATCGCTTCAAACGCCGTGGCGCACAGTAAAAACCGGCAAGCCGATTTTCTGGCCCAGGTTGCCCGTGTTTCCATTTTAATTTTCGCGGGAGCTATGGCGTTGCGGCAAATGGGCTTGGCAAACGAAATTATTACCGTTGCCTTTGCCTTGGTGGTGGGAGCCGTAGCGGTGGCGTTCGCGCTGGCGGTTGGGTTGGGCGGCAGAGAGGTTGCCGGAAGGCACTTGGACGAATGGATAAAATCAATGAAAAAGCGAAAAAGATAGAGAAAAGGTGAAAAAGAGGGCACAAAAGCCCTCTTTTAGTTTTCCCCATTGACACTCCCTCTTGAATGTTGGGATAATACATAAACAAAATGCGAGACCTCTTAATTCTATCACTTGTTGTTATTGGAGTAATGGCCACGGCTTATATTGTTGTGTTTGACTGGGAGTATGAGCTGCTGAAAGCAGAAATGGGCCTTATTGATCAGCTGCTTTTAAGTAGCCAGGAGGCGCCGGCCGGATTAGTGCAGCAGGGAAGCGTAACCGCTTATCTAGGGCAAATGGTTTTTTGGACTTTTTTTCTTATTCTTCTTGGTTTAGTGTGGGCTGGTTTTCTTTTCCCGAAAAGGCCTTTGGTTGAAAAAATTATTTTCTCTTTGCCATTCGGTGTTTTTGTCATGCCTCTTGCTTTTGTGGTACCGGCCTGGATAATTTCTGCGGGAAAAGTAGCGGGAGAGTTGTTTGGGACAGGGGTGCCTTCATACTACGGGCCTACGGTGGAAAAAATTGTCCATCTTATTTCATCGAACCAGGAACAAGGATATGAAATTGCCGCGGTCCTCGGCTTTCTTATTGTTGGGCTTTTGATTTTAGGAATAACAAAGTTGACGCGAAAGAATGGAGCAATTTCTTAGTATTTTCTTTTTTATCGATAAACTTCCTTCTTGGGTTTTGGAAGCGGGAAGAATATGGGGAATTGATATGGCGTGTTTGTGCGCGTTGCCGAATTTCTTTAACCTCATCCTTCACTTCATTATTGGAGCAATTATTGTCATGACTATTATGCAGTATGGAGTAAGAAAAGATTTCTTTTTGCCGCTTTTATTGCTCGGTATCACGCTTTCTGGAGTATCAAAGTTCATTGATTGGATTCAGAATATGCTTACGGCAACGGGGAATACGGTGTTTTTCAGCTATAACCTTGATCTTCTTGTGGAAGCCTTGCAATTTATTGGCATCGCCATCATCTTTTATTATATCTTTAAGAGTTTCGTGCGCTCAAAACCTTCTTTGACTAAACCATCAAATCTATGATTCCTACACCGGCGGCAGCCCCTCTTCTTAATATAGTATTTCATGGAGCAGTATTTCTCCTTGTGTTAAGCACGTTTGTTGTTGCGTTGGTTGTCTGGTTCCGAAGAAAAAAGCAAGGCATCCCCATGGGAGAATCGTGGAAACTCTTTGTGCTTGGCCTTTTCTTCTACATGGTTTCTGAATTTTCCGATTTGTTTACGCCGAGCCTGCGCGCAAGCCTCGGGATGCACAATTACTTTACGGAATTCGCTCTGCTCGTCGGCCTGGCATTTATTTTTATTGCTATGCGCCGGTTGGTTGTGTCTTCTCCGCCAGGGCAGGGGGAGATGAAACCTTGACAAACACCTCGTTATTTGCATACACTACACATAGACCCTACTATTAAAGTAGGGAATTTTTTAGGAGGGATAAGCAATGTACCAGGTAAAAATCCTTTACCATGCACCCATTCCAGAAAGCGAGTACCAGAAGCACCTGCAGCTTCCCGGGGTCGGGATCCTCGCCGAGAAAGCTCTCGGCGTAATGCTTGACCAGGTCCAGGGCGAGGTGGGCGGTAAGCCCGTGACCCAGGGCGTCTCCTTGTTCTATAAAGACGAGGAGACATGGAAGCAAGTCGAGGCCAACGCACAAGTACAGGCCGCGGTTGCTGATGCCCAGCGGCTTGCTGGCGGAGCAGAGAACCTATCTGTATTGAAAGGTGAGGTGCAAATAATCAAGGATCTCGTGCCGGCCTAGTTTCTGGCTATCGTGAGGGGTTCAGCCAATTGGCTGAACCCCTGTTTTTTTGCTACAATAAGACAAAGATTTCTTTATGCGGCTTTCTTTACGGACACTTTTTTTCGGATTGCTCATATTCTTTCTGCTAATGGGAGCTATTTTTGTATTTGTGACAGTACAGGTATTTCAACATAGTCTGTTGAGCATTGCTTCCGGAGAGTTGCCGCCCGAGGAAGTGAGCGAAGCGACCATATCTGTGGCAATCCAGCAAGGGTTTATTGTATTATTCGTGCTTAGTCTCATTGGGGGCGTTTTTTTCTTTGCAATACATATCTTTGTTGTCGTACCTCTCGGCAAACTTCATTCTTCCATCCAGAGAGTGAGTGAACAAAATTTTCAGGTTCGTTTGCCCAAAGGGCCGGACAACGAAATTGGCGATTTATTCGAAGCGTTTAACCAAATGACCGACCGGTTGCAAGAAAGCAAAAACCGCGAGGGGGAAGTTGCCCGCATGAAGTCGGAGTTTCTTTCCATTACCGCCCACCAATTGCGCACGCCTTTATCCGCCTTAAAATGGGTGCTGTACATGGCGCTGGAAGGGGATGTGGGCGCTCTGAAGAAAGCGCAAAAAGAGCTTTTACAAAAAGGGTACGACTCGAATGAACGCATGATAGCCCTGGTGAACGATTTGCTTGATGTGGTGCGTATTGAGGAGGGCAGATTTGACTATAAGTTTGAAAAGGGTTCAGTTAGCGAGATTGCAGAAAGCGTTGCCAAGGAGATAAGGGTTATTGCAGAAAAAAAAGGCGTTCAGCTTTTGTTCCACAAGCCCCTGCGCGAGCTTCCCAAGGTTGCTCTCGATCCGGTGAAGTTTCGTTTGGCTTTGTCCAACATCGTGGGCAACGCGGTGCAGTACACGCAAGCCAAAGGCCGGGTTGACATTGAACTTACGCAGAAAGACAGGGAGATTCTTTTGATGGTTCGAGATACGGGCGTGGGAATACCCAAACAGTACGTCGCGCGCTTGTTTACGAAGTTTTTCCGCGGAGCCAATGCTCTACGCCTTCAGCCGACCGGGAGCGGACTGGGGCTGTTTATCGCCAAGAACATCATCGAGAAGCACGGGGGCAAGATATGGATTGAGTCTGAAGAAAACAAAGGCACCAGCGTGTACTTCACCATTCCGGTTTCTGGCTTAAGAAAATAAATAACCCTTTCTTCAAATTGAAAGAGGGGGGAGATCGTGGTACTGTAAGGTTGTTATGGAGATTACGGAGTTTGAAAAAAACGGGAAAAAGCAAACTTTTAAGCCTGTTTTTGGGTCTATAGCCGAGCTTTTAGAGCATCACGCCAAAGAATTTGGCAAGAAAGAGGCTATTATTGCGGTAAACGTGGATTTGGGGGAAGAGCACAGCATTTCGTATAAGGAGCTTTTGGAACTGGCGCAAAAAGCAGCTGGTTTTTTGGCGGAAAAAGGCGTGCAAAAAGGCGATCGCGTTGCTTTTGCTTTTGAAAATACGGCAACGATTTTGATACTAGAGCTTGCCGCCGGATTACTTGGTACGTCATCTGTGCCCATAGATGTAAAGCGCGACACGCCAGAACGAAAAGAGTTCAAACTCAAAGATGCCAACGCCAAAGTCTTTTTTGACAATGAACAGGAAGTGTTGGAAGGCGTGGCTAAAAGTCCGGCTTTAAACGTAAAAAAGCCGGACTTTGGGCTGGGAGCCGAATATCTCTTATTATACACTTCTGGTACCACGGCAAACCCAAAAGGCGTGCCGCTTTCTTTGCGAGCTATGATGGCAAACGCGCAGGGAATAGCAGAATGGCAAAAACTTTCTGCAGAAGATCGCTTCGGCATTGTACTGCCTTTGCACCATATTAATTCCACAACGATGTCCTTGGCCACGTTGTTGGCGGGCGGCACCATTGTGTTGAGTTCTCGGTATTCCGCCTCCCGATTTTGGGAAGCGGCGTCAAAGCACGCAGTCACGATCACAAGCATTGTTCCTACGATTTTGCACGATTTGCTGGCAAGAAAAGAAGAATATTTCTCGAAAAAGTATCCGTTATATTTCAAACGCATCTTGATTGGTTCAGCTCCCGTGTTGCCGGAAGAAACGATGCGCTTTATGGAGACTTTTGGAATAGATGTAGTGCAAGGCTACGGCCAAACCGAAACCGCCTTGCGGGTAACTGGCGTGCCGATTGATTTGCCTCGCCCATTGTATAGGGAGCTCACGAAACGGAACAGCATTGGCAAAGAGCTGGCTTACTGCAACGTAACCGTATTGAAAGAGGGCAGGATAGAGGCCAAGGAGAATGAAGAAGGCGAACTATGCATTCGCGGCCCTGTACTTGGCGACGGCTACTGGAACAACAAAGAAGCCACCGAAAAAGAATTTTTCGAAGGCTGGTTTCATTCGGGCGACCTGGGGTACTACGAAATAATACAGAGACAGAAATACTTTTTTATAAAAGGGCGCATAAAAGAAATTATTATTAAAGGCGGAGTAAATATTTCGCCAGCCGCGGTGGAAGACGCCTTACTCAAGAACTTTCCTGAAATAAACGAGGTGTGCGTGGTGGGGTACGAAGATTCCCGCATGGGCGAAGAAGTGGCGGCCGTAATAACTGTTCGAAGCCTGACTTCAAACAGAAGAAATCGGGCTTCTGGGAAAGAATTGGTAGAAAAAATTACGCGTTTTGGGGCAGAAGGGAAGCTGGTGGGTCTTTCCCGCTACGAAGCGCCTTCCAAAGTGTTTGTGCTTGATGAAGAGTTGCCAAAAACGTCCACAGGCAAAATTCAGCGCGTCAAAGTAAAGGAAATGGTGGCCCTTCGACAAGCTCAGGGTAAACAGAAAGACCAACATTTATACTGTCGCTTTATTGAGCCGCACGAGAAAACTATACTCAAGAAAGCAGTGGAAATAAACAACAAACGGTGGCCGGTGGCCTCGAGCCAAGAAGAATTTGAACAGCGCGCGAAAAACGGCTATCTCGTCGGCGTGTTCGACGAGGAAGAACGCTTGTTGGGTACTCTAAGCGCGCTTCAAATGACGAGTGCCGAGTTGGAGGCTGCGAAAACATGGGATGCGGCAACCAGCAAGGGAACGTTGCAAAACAATAATCCCAACGGCGAAATAATGGTATGCGCGTCTATTACCGTAACCGAAGACACAAAAGCAGGGACTGTCCCTGCTTTGCCAGAGGTTTCCCAAGCGTTGGCGGACGCGGTTGTGGAGGACTATGTAAAAACAGGTTTAGATAATGTACTGCGCTTTCACGCTAAACCAAAAGGAGGTATGCAAAAAGGAGCGAAACTTATAAAAATTCTGCCCCAAGGCCGGCCGGAAGATGCAGAAGCTATGGGATATAACGTATTGGTGGAATATCCCAAAATTGAAGACAAAAAAATCGTGCGTTCAAAATCAGCCCCACCCAGTTTTTTGCTTGTGGAGCACGCAATGCAATTAGCCAAGGAAAAGAACTGCACCAGAGTAATTGCCTTTTCCCGCCCCGCCCAATTTCGCTTACACCTAGCCAAATCCCTTGACCCCTCTGTAAACTTTGAACCCAAAGATAAAAAAACCTTCACCAAATTCGCAACCCTCGTAAAAAAATCCTATAGGGGTTTTAATAGGGGATAAAAAAACAAAAGCGGCTTGGAAGGCCGCCTCTGTCCCTATTTTGGCACCGCTTGAGAATGAGATTGCATCGGTTCACATTCCATAGTTTTTGAAATGATCCGCGAATCGGCTTTCCAAGGCCGATTTCTTTTTGGTCTCGCAGTCGCTTAATGCCTGGATAGTTTTTTGGACTCCTTAAGAAACATATCGATAGCTCATCCTACGACGGGAGTAACTAACCCCATCGTTTTCATCCGCTAACGATTTCTCAAGCAGAGAGTCCACAAAAATGTTTGCATTTTCATACATACATTTGTTAAAGACCCCTCTTTTAGGAGTTTACTATAATTTTAAGGCGCTATGTTTGCAATGTCAAGTCTGTCAAACCTTATACGCCTGTGGAAAACTTTCTTTTCAGATTTGCTTGGTAGGGTATAATAAAAGTATGCATCCCATACAAGAAAAATTACTTAAGGTGATAGACGAAAAGAATATTGGGATTCTTACTCTTCGACAAATCGGTGACTTGACTGGCGAAAAGTTACCGCAAAAAATAAAGCACCACCTTTCTCAACTAGAACGCAAGGGCTTTATTCTTATTGATAGAAAAAAGAAAAAAATCAGCCGTGTAAGCAGAAAGACGAAGGCTGGAGATTTTTTGGTTGCTATACCAATCGTAGGATCTGCGAATTGCGGACCGGCAACAATCTATGCTGACCAAAATATTGAGGGTTATTTAAAGATTTCCAAGCGACTTGCACCGAATAAAAAAAGATTATTTGCCCTAAGGGCAGAAGGTAATTCTCTGAACAGAGCGAATATTGAAGGGAAAAACATAGAAAGCGGTGATTATGTGATCGTGGATAGCGAGAATGCATCACCCCGCGATGGGGATTACGTCGTATCTATTATTGACGAGATGGCGAATATCAAAAAATATCGACTTGATAGAGAGAATTCTCGCATTGCGTTACTTTCCGAATCAACCCAAGAATATACGCCCATTTTTATCCACGAAGCGGACAATTTTAAGATTAGCGGTAAAGTTATTGATGTAGTAAAAAAGTTTTAGTATAATAGAAATTAGTAATAGCATTATGAACCAGGAAATTAATTCGCCATTTCGATACGCTGGAGGAAAGTTTTATGCCCGCAAACTTATCAAGGAGCATATTCCCCAGCATACTTACTATATTGAACCATTTGCTGGTGGCGCCTCTGTTTTTTTCGCTAAAGAGAAAGTAAATGAAAATTGGCTCAATGATATTGATGAAGATCTCATAAATTGTTTAACAATTATTCGTGACTATCCCAATGAATTGATTGAAAGATTAAGTGGCGAGCAGGCTACAAAAGGAAGACACGGGTACTATAAGAATGAATACAAACCAAAGACAAGGTTGGACAGTGCTGTTCGCTGGTTTTATGTAAATCGAACCTCTTACTCTGGGATTATGAATATGCAGAATTGTTATTGGGGGTATGGAGAAAAATATAGTATGAGGCCTGAAAATTGGCCAAGAAACATACTGAGAACATCGGCTAAACTACAGGGCGTTAAGTTGACTTCTTTTGATTTCGAAGAGATTATGGAGGAAGCGCCAAACGATTCTTTCTTGTTCATTGATCCGCCATATTTTAATGCTGATCAAGAAAAGTTTTATGTTCATTCTTTTAGGAAAGATGACCATTCCCGTCTAAGCAAAATTCTCAAGAAAAATAAAAAAAGATTCAAGTTTTTGTTAACTTATGACGATAGTCAAGAGGTGAGAGAGTTATATGTTTGGGCGAATGCAATATGTGAAAAACAATGGAACTACACAATAAATCGTACCGATGATCAAAGGAATGGCACAGACAAAAAAGGCGCTCGATACAAAGGACACGAGCTATTCATAATGAATTATGAATCCGAAAAACAAGCGTCTCTATTTGATTATCAATCAGCTTTCTACAAGGTCTTTAAAGAGGCTTGATACTTCCCTTAATGAGACCCATTTATTTGTTGACTTGTTTGTTTTTTCACCAAAAGTAATGATAGGATAATTCGGTATAAAACCGCACGCTTTTTTATTTTTACATAATCCACGGGTGCAAGTTATGCCATTTTTACCTATTGTTAAATCACTTGTTTTAGCAGCGAACATTGTCTTAAAAGCAAAATCTCTTAAGTTTTCTTTGCCAGTAAACCCTATTTTTCCTAAAAAATCTTCTGCTGGTTTTGATGGTTTCCATTCAAAAAGCCCCGTTTTCTTATCGGTAGCATAAAAAGCATTGCCAATAGATGTGATAACAATATCAAAATCTGCTGGTAGGTACTGATCGTTATGGACAGCAAGCACTTTTTCACTAACCCCCAATTTGGGAGCAAGTTCTCTTACCTTCGCTGATCCTAAAGTACGACTTCTCATGCACTTAACTCTGATTTCGCTGTGGCCATCAGGAAATAATCTGTAGCCACCCTTTTTAGCTAGCTTACACTCAATTCGTATGATCTTTTCTGTAGGTTTGTGTATTACCCGGACATCGACATCATGAAGGCCTATCTGTGCATTTATCATCGGTTTATCTACTATCCACTCGTGCGTTGGCAAAATTTCTTGTAAAGCCATCATTACTGAAAACTCAAAAGCCTTACCCCTAATCATAGGTACAACTTTTGGCTCGTATAATGTTTCGGCTAAATACAATACAGGAATATTATATTTCTCGCAGTATTCTTTGACATTTTCTTCCCAGCTTTTTGGCATAGTTTTAGAAAGCAACAGATGAGCGTCTAATTTAGTGCCGCGGGAGAGAATCGAACTCTCATGAGGTTGCCCTCGCGGGATTTTGAATCCCGTGCGTCTACCTGTTCCGCCACCGCGGCAGTAGAACCTACTTTACCAGAGAATTTGGGGTTTGTACAGGTTACTTTTTCTGGTTGGTTTGGCAGTCTTTGTTGGAGCATTTGGCGGCTTTGGCTTTTTCTACCATAAGGGAGTTGCAGGTGGCGCATTTGTCGCCGGTTGGCTTGTCCCACAAGGCAAAGTCGCATTCAGGATAGCGGTTGCAGCCATAAAAAATCTTTTTGCGCTTGGTGCGCTTGGCAGTAAGCTGTCCTTTACTGCATTTTGGGCAAAGCACGTTAAGATTATTTTCTTCAAGCGACGCCGTATATTTGCATTCGGGAAAGCCGGAGCACGCGTAAAACTTGCCGTACCTGCCAAAGCGAATAAGCAAGGGTTTGCCGCACTCGGGGCATTGTTTGTCGGTTTCTTCTGCTGTTATTTTTTGTTCGGCAACCTCTTTTTCTTTTTTGGCTAGATTTGCGGCAAACGGGCCGTAAAATTCTTTCATCATGGGCTGCCATTCTTTTTTGCCTTCGGCAATTTCGTCTAACTCCTCTTCCATTTGCGCGGTAAAGGCAACGTCCACAATTTGGGGAAAGTGCGCGACAAGCAAATCGTTTACGGCAAGCCCGATTTCTGTGGGTACGAGCCTGCGCTGATCATCTTTTTCCACGTAGTTGCGGTCTTGAATAGTAGAAAGAATAGGGGCGTAGGTAGAAGGCCTGCCAATGCCATAACTTTCCAAAGCCTTAATTAAACTTGCTTCGTTAAAGCGAGGCGGAGGCTGGGTAAAATGTTGTTCTGACAGCAGTTCTTTAAGTGAAAGTATTTCGCCTTTTTCCACGGCCGGCAAATCCGCCTCTTCAAATTTCATTGGATATACTTTCAAGAACCCGTCAAACTTTTGCATTTGGCCCGTCGCGCGAAATGTATATTGGTTAGTCGCAATATCAATAGAAGTCGAGTCAAACACAGCCGGCGCCATTTGCGAGGCGATAAACCTTTGCCAGATTAACTGGTATAACTTTGCTTGTTGGGGGGTAAGTTGCAAAGATTCCGGTTTGTTGGCGGGAACCGTGGGCCGTATGGCTTCGTGCGCTTCCTGGGCGCCTTTTGATTTTGTTTTAAAGCGCCGGGGTGCGCCCGCCCAGTAGTTTTGGCCGTATTCTTTGGTAATAAATTCTTTTGCGCCCTCAAGCGCGGATTGCGCCAGGTTTAACGAGTCTGTCCGGTGGTAGGTAATATGCCCTTGTTCGTAGAGTTGCTGGGCAACACTCATGGTAAGGCGGGCGGGATAATGAAACCGCGAGGCCGCGGTGCGCTGCAGCGTAGAAGTGGTAAACGGGGGCAAAGGATTTTTGTTTGTTTCTTTTTTCTCAACTTCAGCTACCTTGTATTCTGCACCTTGCAGATCTTGCAAGATGGCATCTGCTTGCCCTTTGTTTGCAATACCAAGTTTTTCAACGGCTTTGCCGTTTTTGGCAGAAAGCCCGGCTGTAAATTCCTTGGTTTCTTTCTCGAATAGGGCGTTTACAGACCAATACTCAACCGGGTTGAATTTCTCTATTTCGCGCTCCCTATCTACCACCAAACGCACGGCTACCGACTGCACGCGGCCAGCAGACAACCTGCGCGCCACCTTTTTCCAAAGGAAAGGCGACAGCTTGTATCCAACGAGACGGTCTAAAATTCTCCTTCCCTGCTGGGCTTCCACCAAATTGTTATCAATGTTGCGGGGGTGTTCTAAAGCCTCCTGTATGGCTTGCTTGGTAATTTCATGGAACACAATGCGCTCTGGGTTTTCCAAGTCCAAAGCTTGGGCCAAGTGCCATGCAATGCTTTCGCCCTCCCTGTCTTCATCGGAAGCAAGGATTACGGAGTCTGCCTTTTTTGCTTCTTTTTTTAGGGCAGACACGGTTTTGCGCGCTTTCGTGGGAATCACATAGCTTGGCTCAAAGTTTTTGTCCACATCAACGCCCAGTTTGCTTTTGGGCAAGTCGCGAACATGCCCAAAAGAAGACTGCACGTTGTAGTCTTTTCCAATAAACTGCTGAATTGTTTTTGCTTTTGTCGGACTCTCTACTATTACTAATGTTTTTGCCATACGGGTTTGGAGTATACTCGAATATTAAAATTTTGTCCACCCTGAGCGTAGTCGAAGGGCAAGTTTCTTCTAAAACTGTTATTACTCTACCACAGAGTTTTCCAAAAACAAAAACTTTACTTATGAAATAAATTTTGGTATATGGAGTTTAGCTAATACCAAACAGGAGGGGATTTGTGATGGCTACTGAAGTAGAAGTTCTACCGAGAGAAGTTATAGAGGCTCTCAAAGGATTGTTTACATTCTGCGTAGATCACCCGGCAGATAGCCCGCACATGCGAGCAAAGGTAGCACAATTCTGCCAAACTGTGCTTAAAAGTGAACCGAAGCTATTGGAGGTCTCTCAAACGGATTTAACAAGTACACTGCTTGGCAAATTCCAAGATACGTGGGATGCTTTGATACCGCGGCTTCCCTATCTTTCTAAAGAGCAAAGAGATGCTTTGGCAAAAGATATGAGGCGGCTCTTTAACGAGTGGGGAAGTGTCTTTTTGGATACCCCTTCAAAAGTGGAGAGTGCTGGAAAGAATATTCAGCAGAGTGTTGAAGGTTGGGCGTCTTTTGGCCTTGATAGTATGCCCGTAGACGTTGTGTCAGAGGAGTCACTAGAACTTTTCGTGCGAGATCTACTAGAAGGTGTGTTTAGCGGCCTTCTCAACAATCTGTCCTTAGCTGAAAGAACGAGAAAGGAGTTGCTTATCCAGCAAAAAATCGAGGCATTTCTTCCAGGTTAGAACTTTGTAGGGTTGGCGCTAGGGCGTCAACCCTCTTAATTTTTCTACGGATTCAGAGAGCATTTGGCAATAGAGGTTTAAACCGATGGTGTTTACGGTGCCGGCTTGCTCGCGGCCTAAAATATTGCCGGCACCGCGGATTTCCAAGCGTCGGTGCTGGAAAAACTCTTCAAAATACGATATGGTTGGAGTATGCGAATTGAGGGGAATAACTACGCTTTTATCGACAGCCAGAACCTAAATTTGGGTATCCAAAAACTCGGGTGGAGATTGGATTACCGAAAGTTCAGAGTGTATCTTGGCGAGAAATACGGCGTCAAAAAAGCATACATGTTTATCGGTTTCGTGGCGTTGAATCAGTCGCTTTACGATCGTTTGCAAGAGGCAGGTTTTATGTTGAAATTTAAGCCGACAATACCAGATGCCGACGGTAAAATTAAGGGCAACATCGACGCGGACCTCGTTCTTCGGGCCGCTCTTGAACTGCATGAATACGATAAAGCGGTTATCGTTTCCAGCGATGGAGACTTTTACTCGCTGGTGCAGCATCTCTATGAAAACAATAAGCTAAAAGTTGTATTGAGTCCGGACATTGAAAATTGCTCAAACCTGCTTAAACAAACGGCAAAAGAAAAGGTATGGTTTATGAACGAACTGCGGGGTAAATTGGAATACAAAAGAAAAAGCACCGCGTAAGGACGAACCTTAGGCAGTACTTTCTCTAGAAATACAAGTCTATTATATACCCCGCGGCGCGCCATTGTCAAGAGCCAAAGGCGAGATCGGTCTCAACGAGGAAGATTTGTATTAGCCTATCCCTGTATCGTTTTACTTATGCTATAGCAGAACAAAAACGATAGACTAACAAAGTATTTATGGAGGTATTTTTGTTTGCATACGGTTGTAGTACAATAAATCAATGAATTTCTTCCAAGAATTCCGCACCGAAACAAAGCTTTTGCTCGTCGTCGTCCTCGCCGCTGTGGTTCTTGTTGTCGGTGGCATTTTGCTGCTGAAAGGGGCTGGGCTAGGACCGTCCTCGCCCACGCCCGCAGCGCAAACCCCTTCGTTCGCTCCCCAACCGCAACCACAAGCAATAAACAATCAGCAACAAATTCAAGAAAAAGAATTGGTTTGGGAGGAGCGGTTTCTTACCGAGCCGGAAGAAGAAGCGTACTTTGTAGGCTGGAGTCCCGATGATTCAGAAATTTTGTATCGATCAGATAAAGGCAATAACGAATGGTCTTATGGTACGCTTGCGGCGAGTAGAACGAGAAAGAATTTTAGTCTTTGGATAGTAAATCCCGATGGTAGCGGAAAGAGAAAGCTTTGGCAGGTACCCCATATATTGGACAGTAGAGTAACAAGAAATGTATGGTGAAAGAAGAGAAACGTAACCATTTCATACTTGTATGTCCACACCCCAAACCATCATTCGTCCAGAAGTCAGGCAGCAGATCATAGAACG
>DASWIZ010000032.1:0-4335 GCA_036397395.1 Minisyncoccota bacterium | reverse complement strand
GGAAGGCTTTTCATTTGGCGGGTGAAACGATACAATACATACATTATTGTATGGCGCAAAAAAAGGAAACCCAATTGGAGCAGGCGGCCCAGCGCATTACGTACCGCCCCAAAGAGCGCGTAACGTATTTTCGCGCGCTGCCCGTTGCCGAGCGCGCCGCGGTGTTTAACACGCTTTCCCCGCAGGTGCGCCAGGATATGTTAAAACGCCTGTCGGTTGGCGAAGCCGTTGACCTGTTAGACCACTTAGACTTGCGCCGCGCCCATTATATTTTAAGCCATATGGAAGACGCCGGGCGCAGAACGCGCATTGTCCAGCGCTTAAAAAACGACCTGCACGCCAAAGCCGAACAGTTTTTGCGGTTCCACGCGCAGGCTTCCATGGCGCTATTCCACTTAAACTACGTGTTTCTTGCCGACCGCACGACCATTGGGGAAACCGCGGCCATTATTGAAGACCATTTGCGCAACACCGGTAAAGTTCCCGCGGTGCTCGCGCACCGGGACGGCAAAGTTGCCGGAGAAGTTCCCGTGGCCACGCTGGTGCGCGAACGCAATTCAGCCAGGCTCGCGCCGTACGTAGAACCCATGAAAACCATTGCGTATAACGCCGCGGCCAGCGACATTACCGCGCTTTTTGCCGCCGAGCCCCACAAAACAGTGGCGGTTACGGATAACGACGGCAGTGTGCTGGGCGTGGTATATACAGACGACGTTATTGACCTGTTGGGCGAGTCTCCGGCCGCCACGCTGTATAGTTTCGCGGGCGTGGAAGCAACCGAGCGCCCGTTTGACAGCGCGTGGAAAAAAATACGCCACCGCTACCGGTGGCTTATTGTAAACCTGGTTACGGTGTTTCTTGCCGGAGGCGTGGTTGCGCTGTTTGAAGACACGCTGGCGCACATAGTGCTGCTTGCCGCGTATTTACCCATTGTGGCGGGCATGGGAAGCAACGCCGCCACGCAAACGCTGGCTGTTATGGTGCGGGGCATTGCCGTGGGAGAAATTACCCTGCGCAACAGCAGGGCCGCGCTTACTCGCGAACTTATAGCCGCGCTTATAAACGGAGTAATAACCGGCTGTATTGTTTTTATTGTAGCTGTCGCATTAAACCAAAACCCGCTTTTAGGCCTGGTGGCCGGAGTTTCCGTGGTGGCCAGCCTTTTGGTGGCCGGGTTTTTTGGCACGCTTTTTCCGCTGCTGCTGTCGCGCCTGGGAAAGGATCCGGCAACTTCAGCGGGCATACTTATTACCACAACAACCGACATACTTGGGTTTCTTGTGCTTTTGGGGTTAGCTACCCTTTTGCTGTTGTAACAACTTGTATTGCAACGCGTTGGTTTTTTGTTCGCCCAATCCCACGCCGATCTTATGCTCGATGGCACCCGCCCCTTCGAAACCCAGCTCCAATAACCGTGCTTGAATTTTTCTCTAAAATTTGCTATGGTGAAAGAAATCCCTAATTAATATTCTATGCCTACCTTTTTCGCAAGGTTAAAATCTCATAAGCCAACTCAAGTATTATCGAAGGATTTGCAGCTGAATGAGCTACTTAAGGATTCTGTGCTGCAGGATCTTAAAAAGAGACTAGGGCCTGATAACGAAATCCATGCTGTTTCTGTGAATTTCCATGTTTCCACATCAGACAAAATGAATGGGATACTCTCTTTTGAACATCCCTCTCTGGCACATTATAACGACAAGGTCGTATTAATTACATCTACACGGGGGAGTATCCTGGAACGTTTTTTAGGTAATAAGTAAATATGAGTGATATTTTTGATACAACAAAAGAAGCTAAAAATACTGTTTACTCGATTGAGGATCCTTCAAGCGTGGAAGGGGAGTTTGCTGATGTCCGTTTCCGCCATTGGGAATATGAAACAATGAAAGGAGAGGTGAAGGACCTAATAGAACAAGTTTCCGAGCTTCGTAAAGCTATCAACAATGGGGGCATTAATCAAGTTTCAGATGCAAAAGCAAGAACAATGATTACCGAGTTTATTTTAGAGCAAAAGAAGGCCGGCAAAAAGAGAATTAAAGGACCAGAAATTTCAGAAAACCTTTGTTTGCCAGCGAATCAAGTAGAAAGGGTTTTAGACGCTTTTGTAGAAAAAAAGAAGTTATCTCGTACATGAACGAAGAGAAGTCTTTCCCTATTACAGCGGATGGATGGGTGAAGTTGGGTTCTGTCCTGGGCGATAAGGTGATTGTTCACGCCGTGAGTATTAAGAAAAAAGACAAACGCCCAACAAGTCCGCACGGAAATCACAGAGTAGATGAAGCTTTTGCTCAGGGTAGTGTAGAAATTACATCTCGCTTTTTTCAGGAAGAGTTTGATATCAGTAAGTTTAAGGGTTGAGAAGCGTATTGGGGCTGTATAACGTAGGATAAAAATCGCCCTTTGGGCGATTTTTGTTTACACTGAGTTTGTCGAGGTGGTAGAGTGGGATTATGAAAGGGTTTATTGAGAGGTTTAAAATTCCCTTGGCGATTGTGGCGGGGTTTGTGTTGTTGGGTTTGATGGTGGCGGGGAGTCAGGCATCTGTATCTTCAAATCAAGCCCAAGAAGAGGCAGAAGAACCTGTCCAGACCAGAGAGGGGGAGCAACAAAATCTTGCTCTTGTGACTTTTGTGGTTGACGGCGATACGGTGGAAATTGCATCGGGGGAACGCGTGCGGTTAATTGGTATAGACACCCCAGAGCGCGGCGACCCGTATTACCTAGAGGCCAAGCAAAAACTGGAAGAATTTGTGTTGCAAAAGCAGGTGCGTTTGGAAAAAGATATTTCGGAAACCGACCGTTACGGTAGGCTGTTGCGCTATGTGTATGTGGGCAATACGTTTGTAAATTTGCAAATGGCGCGGCAAGGATATGCCACTGCTTATACATATCCGCCCGATGTGGCGCATTCTGGGCAATTTGTGGCCGCGGCAGCTGAAGCTCGCGACAAACAAATTGGTTTGTGGGCGCCAGACCAGCAAGAGCCGATGCCTCCACCGCCCTCTCCTTCATCTTTTTCGGTTCCCTCGTGCATTTCGTCTGATTGCGACTGTGGGGATTTTAGCAGCCACGCTTACGCCCAATGGTTTCACGACAACCATAATCCCGGAGACTCGCACCGTTTAGATGCCGACGACGACGGCCTGGCCTGCGAAAGCTTACCGTAGAAAAACACTCCAACATTCTTGAGAATATTAGAATAAGTTGCAAAGGGGCGGGGAATGTGTAATGCTTAGTGTACTATGTCAAAACGAAATTCAGGGCCAAAGAAAAAAACCAAGTTTGCCAAAAAAGGGCCAAAGCGCCTGGCCGCCAAAAAAGAAATGCTGCGGATAAAGGCAATGAAGCCCGCCGCGCGCAAAAAAGCCCTGGCGGCAAAGTAAACCAAGAACTGCCCGAAAGGGCGGTTTTTTGGTACTTCGCATTGAATGCCTAATCTCCATTTATAAGAGAAGCCCCGCGGCTAAACGCCGAGGGGCTTTTTTCTTTTCTTTTCTCCGATGAAAACGGCCAGTCGGAGAAACACCAATACGGCCAAACCGCCGAACAAAAGTATCTTCCTGCTTACGGGCATTGCATCCCACAAACCGTCTTTCATTGCGGCAAGCTGGTCGCCGCCTATTTTCGCGGGTATCTGTACCTGCGCCGACTTTTTTGCATTGTTTTCCCCGTTGCTTTTCTCGCTCGATGAAGAAAGCTGGGGCGAGGGCGAATAATACACTTGCAGTACGGCCCGATCGGCGTTTTCTGCGATAGTCTCCGGCTTATCCTGGTAATCGACCCACATGTGAGTGAGAGAATAGTTTATGAAGCTTTCTATCGCCTTATTCTGCAGTATAGAGGCAAGCAGTATCGCTTGCGCCTTGCAGTCGCCCCGGCCTTTTTCCAGCACTTCTTTTACCGTAGGGAAATACCATGGCATTCCGTATACTTGCCAGTCATGTTCGTAGGGCATTTTCTCTACAACTGTTTTTACTTTGGCAGGGTCGGATTCGCTATTTGCTGAAAGCATCTGTACGGCTTCAGGATCAATATCCGGCTCGTAGAGCCGATACAAACTGATTGCAAGATTCGCGGGGTTGGGATAAAGCGCAAAAAGCGCCCACAGGAACATCCACAAGAACATCTGTCGAGCCTTCATCTAAGCACTCCTTCTCGGCCATAGTATTTTTAAGAGCCCGTTTCTTGTTCGTTTTATACACTAATCTTTAATAAGTGTCTAGGGAAACGTTGAAACACTCTTGCGTTATTTGGCGGGGCAGAGTACGATGGAAGCGTAACAAGTAAGTGTGATAAGCGTTTTAACAATATGATGAAAACATATATTTTAAT
>DASWIZ010000031.1:0-9920 GCA_036397395.1 Minisyncoccota bacterium | reverse complement strand
AAAATCAATTTCCCTGCCTTCTACCAACTTTGCGCGCTGGTCTTCGTTTAGTAAAGAAGCCGCCAGCTCTTGCATAGCCTCCTTTGTTAAAGGAGCCCGTTTGGCAAGCGGCACCAGTTTTCCGTCTACCCGTAACGTAGGCGGCTGGCCAACGGAAAGATGCAGGTCGGAAGCATGTTCTTCAACTGTAATGTGCAGCAGCTCTTGCATAACTCTGCTTTTCGGGTTTTGCGGCGCAAATGAATCAAAAATCTTTACCATGTTCTCAGAGAAGTTTTTTTATCTCTTCTACGATTTCGCTCGGCGTGTAATGGGCTTTAATCAGATAACTGGTAGCTCCCAACTCCAGTCCTTTGGCGATTTCTTCTTTCTGGCCTAAATTCGACAGAATGATAACCGGAATGGATTTCGTTTTTTCTTCTTGTTTTAACTGTCGCAAAATGTCCCAGCCGTCAACGCGAGGAAGCACGATATCCAGCAAAATCAAATCAGGTTGTTCTTCTTTGACGCGTTCTGACACCCTCTCTCCCGATTCGATAACCTCCACATCAAAACCAGCTTGTTTGAACTTGGTGGTGTAAATATCCATTAAAAGAGGATCGTCCTCCACAAGGAAAATTTTTGGATTCTGGATCATGAATCTGCGGTTACGCGAATTATCTCTTCTATCGTGGTCACGCCGTCTAAAACCTTTAAAATTCCGTCTTGGCGCATGGTAGTCATGCCCTCTTGCTGCGCCCTCTCTTGCAGTTTCGTTTCTGAAACTCCCTGCAAAATCAGCTCCGCTATCGCATCTGACATTTCCATCGCCTCTATAATCGCAATACGGCCCGAGTATCCGGAAGCTCCGCATTTGGAACACCCCTGGGGAACAAAAATGGCTAGATTTTCCCCCTTCTCTCGGAGAGGAAGCTGTTTTCGTGTTTTTTCCGGCAGCTGTTCGATTTCAGAAAGCAAGAGCTCCCGTATTCCGGCTTCCGGCACCTTCTTTTTCTTACAGTCTTCGCACAGCCTGCGAACGAGCCTTTGAGCCATAGCAATGCTCAACGTCGTAGGAATAAGGTATTTTTCAACTCCCATATCCACCAGTCTTGCCACCACCCCTACTGCATTATTCGTGTGGAGCGTGGAAAGCACGATATGCCCCGTAAGGGCCGCGTGAATAACCAGGGTTGCGGTTTCTGAATCTCGCACCTCTCCCACCATTACAATGTCCGGGTCTTGGCGCAATACCTGTCGCAACCCCTGGGCAAAGTCATACCCCAATTCCGGGCGCACCTGCGATTGATTCACCCCATCAATATAATATTCCACCGGATCTTCCAAACTTACAATATTTACCTTTTCTTCGTTCAGAAACCGGAGCACACTGTACAAGGTGGTGGATTTTCCAGAACCCGTAGGCCCTGTTACCAGAATAAGTCCAAACGGCCTTTTGGCCGCTTTCTTCAAACGCTCTACGTTCACTCCTTCTAGCCCTAATTCCTCAAACGTACGCAAGCCTGCCTCTGGATCAAGCACGCGAATGGCAACTTTTTCCCCATACGGTGTGGGGAGCGTGGCCACGCGAAAATCAATGGCGCGCTCGGAAACAACCATGGAAAACCGTCCGTCTTGCGGCTTTCTGGTTTCGTCAATTTTCATATTCGAGAGAATTTTTATCCGCGCGACAATCGATTGGCTTATAGCCGAGGGCAAAAACAAAGAAGAGTGGAGATCGCCCAGAAACCGAAATCGAACCCGCACCTGCTTTTTTTCTGGTTCAATGTGGATATCAGAGGCTCCTCCTTCCACGGCATTACGCAGGATTACCGCCACCATTTTGGTTACGGGAGCTTCTTCTACCAAGGGCTCGGACCGAGGCGTTCTGGTGGTCGCCTGAACGCCAAGATCTTGCCCTACTTCTTCTTGCAACTCTTCAAGCGCCCGCTTCATCTCCTGCTTCAAATTCCGGTATTGCTTCATCAATCCTTCAAAGTCGGATAATCGAATCAGAAATAGCTTATACGTAAAATTACCTCTTCTTGCCAAAAATTGCAGGGCTTCCTGGGCCTTTGCGTCTTCGGGATGCACCATGCCCACCTCGAGTTCCCCTCCTCGCGAAAGAAGGGGCACCATGTTGTAGTACCGGGCGGAATCCTCGGGGATAAGCTCAAGCACCTTAAGGGGCACTTCGTCTGGAACCACCTCTTTGAGCTCCACGCCCAAGGCCTCGCTTTTTGTTTGAAAAAGCAAGTCTTCTGTAATAAGGCCCTTTTGAAGAAGAACCATCTCTGGCTTTTCGCCGCTATCGCCAATCTCCCTCTTCACCTGATCTCTCTGCTCTTTTTTCAAAAGTCCTTTTTGAAGTAATAGCTCAAGAATATCCATAGGATTTATTGCCCCGGTAGTACAAACGGATTCTGTCTTATTCCTTGCGTTGGTACGGAAATTTCAGAAGGCGGCACCCCCAACTCCTCAAAAACAGGGTGGTCTAGGAGTTCCAGATCAACGGGAACTACTCTGGGAAGAGGAACTTTCGACTGGAACAACGAAACCGCTTCTCCCCTGAAATAGGTGTGCCATAATATCCCGCCGCCCAGCAGCGCCAGTACCAAAAACGCACCGAGAAGATATTTTTGCCGTCTTTGCGGCGCGATCGACGAAAGTGATGGAAACGATGGAAATGTCATAGGATTCAATAGGAAACACCGTATACCTCTACCTCAATTTGTATGCTCAATATGCCCGCAAGTTCATCTTGATTTTCCAAACTCACCGCTTGGGTATTCAACATTCTGGCAGAAGACTTTAGTTGCGACAAAAAGTTTTTCATCCCGCCGTACGAACCCTCGAGTGTCAAGGAAAGAGCGGCCTGCCGCAAGGAAACCGCATCTCCCTCTTCTCTAACCTTCGTGTCCCCTCCTCCAACCGAAGTCAGTATCAATTCTGCCGCCTGAGCCATTTGCTGGATTTCGTGGTATGCTCCTGCCACCGCCACTTCGGAAGGAATGGCAATATCAATTTTTCCGAAATTCTCCCGTTTTCCTTCGATCGCCCGTTTCATTTCGCGTAACTGAACCGAGACCTCCTCTCCCTTTTGAATGCGTTCTCCGTGTTCTGCGATATCCTTCCTCACCTCCGCGAAACCTTGGTACTTGGGCCATACCAAAAATAGTATGCCCACCACCGCAAGCGCTAAAAAAAGCGCCGAAAGAATGACTGGAAATATCCTCATCATAGCGTTAAGTCTGCGTCAAATGACACTTGACCATCTTGCTCCAGTTTCATGCCTTGAATCACTATTTCTTTTATTTGAGGCTGCCTTTTCCAAAGCAAGCGCTGCTGCTCTAAGACAAAGAAGTTCTGCGCTGTTCCCGCCAGTGTAATCTGGGCCTTTTGGCGATTCGTTTGAAAACTGGAAAATACCACTCCTTCGTGCGTAGATTCTTCAAGGATTTGAAACAAAGGCAAGAAATCTTTTCTTCGTTCGGCAGCAAGCTTGAATCGGTCAATTTTCTCCCTCGCTCGTTGCAACTCTTCCACAAGACTCTGCTCTTGGGGTTGAATTTCTTCTTGCAAGGTTCGCTCTATTGTTTCCAACGCCTCTCTCGAGCTTTGTTCAAGCTGGTCAAGCACAAAAAATCCAATACCAACTCCCGCGAGCAAGAGAAACGAAGCAATAAGGAAAAACCATTGGCCAAAAAGGGGCTTTTGTTCTTGTTTGGGGATAAGGTCCATACGTTATTGTTCAAAGCCTCGCAGCGCCATACCCACGGCCACCGCGTACAAAGGCCCTTCTTTTGTAAACTTCGACTCTAAAATGGGCGGATATAAAATATTCCCAAACGGCTGGATAATTTCTGTTTTCAGGCGCGTTTGCCGTTCCAAATACGCGTCTAATCCCTTTAAGGAAGCTGCCCCTCCCGAAAGCACAATTTTGCGCACTTCCGATGGTTCCTGCCGTTTAAAGTTTTCCAGCAGTTTTTTCGTTTCCAGCAGCATCGCGTCGGCAACCGGCACTAAAATCCGCACGTTTCCCGATACAATGTTCATTCCTTCCGCCTGCTTTTTTTCTTCCGCCTCGTCATAGTTTAAAGAAAAAGCTCGCGCGACGCGTTCCGTAAAACTGTTTCCCCCGGTATCTATGCTGTGGGACATACGCAATAATCCTTTATACACAATGCTTACCGTTGTAGTGTGCGACCCAATGTCCATTAATACCGCGGGATACTTTTCTTCTTTCAAATGCACGCGAATTCCCCCAAACACTTCAGGTTCTATGACAACCAGCTTTAATTTCGCGAGCCGGGCAATTTCTTCGTAGTGATGAATAACTTCTTTGGGAACCGCTACCAAAAGAACCCGAAAGGGATCTTGCTTCTTTTTTCTTTTCTCCACCAGCTGCCAGTCTAACACCACTTCAGAAAGGGGAAGAGGCACATGCCTTCTTGCTTCAAAGCGAACCGCGTCCGGCAGCTCTTTTTCATCCATGGGGGGAAGTTCAAAATCCGTAAAAAAACTGGAATAATCGGAAATGGAAAATATGGCGTTTTTTTCTTTTATGCCTGTTTCTTCTATAATACCACGAATCGCGCGGGCTATGTCATGAGTAGAAAGCAACAGCGCGTTTTTTTCAAAACTTCGGAACGGTTTGTCGTATAACGTGCGTATGCGAAGTTCGCCGTAGTTCTTTAAGGTTCTTCGATCTCCCCAACCCGCGATTTCTACCACGCGCAAAGCGGAACTTCCCACGTCAATGCCCACATACGTCTTTGGAATTACATCAAAAGAAAATAAACCCATTGGTTATTATATCCCAGATTGCGTTATAATAAAACTATGAAAACGTTTCTTTTCGACATACTCTTTCCCCGCCAATGTTTGTTTTGCAAGCGCGAAGGGAACCATTGCTGCGCAGACTGCCTTTCCCTTGTTTCTATCGCCAACCACCCGTCTCCTTTGGGCAAAAACAGTCAGCTTTCGGCCCTTTTTTGCGCAGCTTCTTTCCAGGACCGTTTTGCGCAGCGCCTTATTCACCAATTTAAGTATCGACCGTTTTTGCGCGATCTCGCAAAACCGTTGGCTTTTCTTATTGTATCGCACTTTGCGCTGGTCAACAAACCTATTTATCCACCGCAAGTCATAATCCCTGTCCCATTGCATAAGCGGCGGCTCAAGTGGCGCGGATACAACCATGCCGAAGAACTGGCAGACCAGCTTGGATATGCTTTTTCTGTTCCCGTGGCCGCAAACGTACTCATAAAAAGAAAACCTACTTTACCGCAAATGAAACTAAACCGGGAGCAGCGGCTAAAAAACGTGGAAGGCGTGTTTGAGGTAAAAAACAAAGAAGCCGTGCAGGGCAAAACCATTTTACTGGTGGACGACGTGTACACCACAGGCGCCACTATGCAAGAATGCGCGCGCGTCCTTACACAAGCTGGCGCAAAAGCCGTGTACGGCGCCGTCGTCGCTCGCGACTAGAAACTACGGCCCGGCGCTAAACTCCGCGGCCACTTCTGCTGGCGTAAGCGCCTTGTTCCAGATTTTTACGTCGTCGATTGAACCATCGAAATATGAATCAAATCCTGGGACATGTCTACCGATATAGAGGTCATTGGTATTGGAAAGGTCTCCTGGTTCAAGAGTTGGATCAAACGTCAACACAACTGTTCCATCAACATAGAGTATGCCTCCGTTCGAAACATCCCTATCGACGGCTGCCGCCACATAATGCCATGTGCCATCGCGCAGGTCAGGGCCTGGAGAGAAATAGCTTGTGTATGCATTCACTACTGTTGATTCGCTAAGTTGAACACCGAAGTCAGCGTTATTCCATAGAAAAAACGAGTATCCCATGGCCGACTGGCCAGGAGGAGGCGTATATACTCTTTTATCGACAATGGTCATCTTTGGCGAACTACCTATGTCAGCTTTTATCCAAGCTGTTATTGAAAAGTCAGCGCCTGCGCCGAAATCAAGCGAGGGGGAATCTGGCACCTGCGCATAGTCGCTCGTTCCATTAAATTCGAGCGCGGTGCCGGGAGCGCCATTTTTTCCCGCAACCCAAGTTGCCCCTACTATAGTGCCATTGTTCCCGCCAGCCACATCCGTGAGCGTGAGCCCCGAACCGTCGTTGAAGTTCCAGTGGGCAATAGGGACGGGAAGAGGCAGCGGAGGTAAAGGCCCGCCGCCTCCACCGCCAACGCCCAAAATACTGGCCACGACCACGGGAATGCCGCGGGACATTACAGCGATAATAACAGCTACACCGGCCCAAAGAAGTTTTTTTCTCGCGCTGGAAACGCTTTCCGGAGCTCCCCCGCTTGAAATAAACTGCCAACCAGCAAGAACAATAACCACGACCGCCAGCAGCATAAATCCGACAAACAGCCAGTTGGTAAGGTTTTGAATAAGGTGGAGCACCGCGAGCCCAGATGTGGGGCCAGTGGGGGCGGAAAGAAGCCACGCTTGCGCGTTTGCAAAGGATGAAGGAAGCGCCAGCAACAAACCAACGCTAAATGAACAGAGAATCCAAAAATGCTTCATACTTCATTAAAGCATAAAGTAGGATAATAGTCTTGTGGAAAACCTAGAACAAAAGTATCTTCGGCAATCGTTGCAAAATACACCTCGTATGCCACAATGAAGAATGCAAAAGGTGTACTGCTACGTAGATGAATCAGGACAGGACGATACGTCTCGTTTTTTCGTTGTCGTTGCCGTGGTAAGCGCACGAGACCAGGAAACTATAAAACAAGATCTCGAACACATCGAACAGAGTGCCGGAACGAATCGAAAGAAATGGCATAAAGTACGACATACCAATAGAATGCGCTATCTTGCGTTACTGCTTGACCAAAAAGTTGCTAAAGGAGAGGTATACGCAGCTTCCTATGAGAAGCCCATTCCTTACTTTTTCGCCTTAATCCATCTCACCGAAAAAGCAATTAAGGAAGCAGTGCAAGGCGCGTACAGCGCGCGCGTCTATGTGGATGGTATTGATCGGCAAAAGGCAAAAGAGTTAACGAACGCTTTGCGGACGAGCGGAATCTCGCTCAAGCTTGTCAAAAGTCGCCGAGATGAAAGCGAGCCCTTAATACGGCTCGCGGATATGTGGGCAGGCTGCTTGCGAAGCGCATTGCTTGGCAGCAAAGACGCCCAAGCTATATGGAAGAAAGCGAAAGAAGGAGGACATATCCATGAAATACAAACATAAAATCCCCGCCGAAACGGGGGTTTTATGATGGCCTTGGCTATCTCCGATGTTCATCGGAGCCAATCTCTGCCAAAAAGGGCAGGCCTTCACCAAGGTTAGTAAATACAGTATAGCAAGCCCAGGAGAATTGTCAATACTTTCCAATTATGCAAAAATAGAGAAATATGAGTATTACGCGGCCACGGTCTGGCTTTACGTTAATCGAGCTTCTGGTGGTTATTGCGATTATCGCGTTGCTCGCGGGAATAATTTTCGTTTCTCTCGGAGGGGCGCGGGCGCAAGCGCGCGACGCGACCCGAATATCCGCGCTCAAGGAAAACCAAGGACTTTTGTTGTATACTCGTTTCGAAAAACTCCGTGAGGATCACTTTTTTGGCAAATCGCGCGAAAGTCGCCAAGCCGGGGATACAGATGTTTTATATCTTCGTATTGTAACGGAAAGTATTTTCCCCAATGCAGTCTTGCCTCATACAGCTGCACCAAACAGCTTGCCATGAATTTTGAAAACTCATAAAACCGTTCTCTTTTCCCCGGCGCGAGATAGGTGAAAAAGCTCAACGAAAAATACCACTCCTTTGCTCCCGCGGTCATGGATACCAATGTATCGTCCAGCTTCACCTGTCTGCAATACAAAGGATAGTGGTGCGTAAAAAATCCTTTGCGCCGCATCAGCTCGTCGAGCTTGCCGATTCGTTGCAGCTCTTCTTTCACGCCTGGCGGCGGTTCTTCTTCTGTCCCCGCGAACACCGCTGTTACGTGCCGCGCCGCCTCCATTGCCTTTTGCATAGTGCGCTCCGGCACGAACAGCTCCATTTCCAGATGCCCGAACAAATCGTGCCGCAAAGTGAGCGCCTCTTCGTGGAAATCGTTTGCCGTTTTTCTCCGCTCGATAATCTTTGGCACAAACGCGCCAAAAAACCAGCGGATCGGCCCTATCATTCCTTTTTCGGCAAAAGAAACAATGACAACGGTTTTCAACACGAGGTGCAAAAGAATATCTGTTCCGAAAAGGCTGTATATGCGAATCCAATGCGCGAACAGCCAGTCCACTCCTGTCGGCGGCCCGGCTGAAACACGTCTTGTGTACACGTACCACCGCCAGCAGTACGGCACCAAGATAAACTGCTGAAGTTCATACTGTTCTTTTTCCGCAAGTATTTGCTCGAGTGATCCCCGGTACTCAAGACTTTGCGCCACATAGTACTTTGGCACGCACTGAAATTTCACCGACAAAATTACGCCCATACATCCCAGGCCGCACCGGGCCGCGCGAAGTTCATCTCCTTGCGTATAGGTATATATCTTGGCTTTTCCTGTTTCATCGTACGCGGCCACGCGGATCTCTTGCATGTAGTGCGACAAGCTGGGGCGTCCTGAACCATGCGTTCCCGTAGAAATGACGCCGGCAATCGTCTGTTTTTTAATACCGCCCATTGTGGGCAGAGTATAATCGCTCATGGCGTGTATCGTATCAAGTAAGCGCTGCAGCACGCACCCCGCTCCGGCCCGCGCCCACACCTCGCCGTTTTCTTTTCGCTCAACCTCTACCTGACTGATATTCTGCATATCAATCGTAACGTCTTGGGATTTTGCAATATCGCTCCACGCGTGCCCCGAAGCCATGACACGAATCTTGCCATGGGCGTGGCGGTTCAAAATATCCAAAACTTCCCGCTCGTTTTTGGGAGCGTACCAATGCTTTGGCTCAAACTGCACGTTTCCTCCGAAGTTTGTTATTTTCATGCGATGGTCTTTTCAAGCACGGGAAGCGCCAGCAGAAAACCAACGCTGAATGAACAGAGAACTAAAAAACGCGTCATACTTCATTAAAGCATACAGTGGGATAATAGTCTTGTGGAAAACCTAGAACACTAAAATCTTCAAGGCCATCAAAAACATCACGGCTAAAAACAAGTAGCGGATTTTTTCGCTCAACCAAGATTGAATCTCTCCCGGACTACGGCAATAAACTGTTTAATATCAACCAAGCGATTTTGCCCCGCGTCATATACTATCTTAAAATCTACGTCCTCATAGTCATGGGCGATGATGTTTCTGAATTTTGCCATATTAATAAGCTTTTCAGAAAGCTCTTTTGCCAGAAAACCTTCTTGATCGAGCACATAAAATGCGTCGCTATAGGTGGTGGGACGGCGGAAATCTTTAAACGCGATCACCGCTTCCGCAAGGTCAATAGTAGCTTGCGCCGCTAAATATAAATAACGCTCAAACGCGCCCTTTAGATCGGGGTTGTTTTCGATTTCCTTTTGCTCGTACGTTTTATACCGTTCAAGGAGTTTCAGATACTTCCGTATCGAGCTGATTTTTGATTCGACAACCTGAATATTGCTCATGCTTTGGTGAGCCCATACTTTCTAAGGCCGTGCATAAAATCAAAGTACTCGTTCAAAATGCGCGGCAATAAAAGTACCTTGTAAGGCTCCTGATCATACAAAAGAATACCTTCTTTAATAATAGAATATTTTATCTCCGGACTTTTGATATCGTTCAAAACAAGCACATCGACTTTGTCGGTCCCCAGTTCTTTGGCGAGTGCGCTCATAAGGCGCAACCTCAAGTCAAACCGTTTTTGCGCTTCTTTTTCTTCAAGGTACACGGCAAAATCGTAATCGCTTAACGGTCCGGTTTTTCCCGTGGTTTGAGAACCAAAAACATACCCCAGCTTTACCTGCGGATATTCTTGAAAAATATGTTGTAT
>DASWIZ010000030.1:0-20027 GCA_036397395.1 Minisyncoccota bacterium | reverse complement strand
CGAGGACTTGCGCTACCGTGTCAGATTGTGGAATATGTACTACAATGACCTGGAACACTGCGGGCTGAACGGCAAGACGCCCAACGAATTCCTTGCGAATTACAAACTAATCAACCCGCCATATGTGGGTGCCTAAGACATGTGCCCAAACTTGGATAAAAATTTATGGAAAATAACATAAGAAACTTCGTTATAATAGCTCACATAGACCACGGAAAGTCCACGCTGGCGGACAGGTTTTTGGAATTAACGGGCGCTATAGAGAAACGCCAAATGAAAGAGCAATTTTTGGACCAGATGGATTTGGAGCGGGAAAAAGGAATCACAATCAAGATGCAGCCCATTCGGCTGCGTTATGAGCTAAATGGAACAGAATACCAATTAAACCTTATTGACACGCCGGGGCACGCGGATTTTGGCTACGAAGTGTCACGTTCTTTAGCCGCGGTGGAAGGAGCTATTTTGCTGGTGGACGCGACCAAGGGGGTGCAAGCCCAAACGCTTGCAAACCTGAAACTGGCAAAAGAGCAAGGGCTTACTATAATTCCCGCGTTAAATAAAATTGATTTGCCTTCGGCCAGAATAGAAGAAATACGTAAATCTATCGCCGAATTGCTGGGCATTCCGGAAACCGATATATACAACATTTCCGCGAAAACCGGGCAGGGGGTGGATGAGTTGCTGGGAGCCGTGGTTTTTAAAGTTCCCGCGGCTAAACAGGAAACAGAAAAGCCCTTGCGCGCGTTGGTGTTTGATTCGCATTTCGACGCGTTTAAAGGGGTGGTGGCGCATATCCGCGTTGTGGAAGGCGTGGTAACAACAAACGAACCCATTTTTTTGCAGGCTTCAAAAACAAAAGCTACGGCAAAGGAAGTGGGGCACTTTAACCCAAAAGAAGTTGCCGATACCGAATTACGCGCCGGCCAAATTGGGTATCTGGCAACCGGGTTAAAAGAAGCGGGCGTGGTGCGCATTGGCGATACGGTTACGCACGATACCACCAGGGGCGTGGAACAACTCGCGGGGTATAAGCCCTCAAAGCCGGTGGTGTTTGTAAGTTTTTTCCCGCAAGACCCAAACGACTTTGACGAACTGAAAGACGCCATATGGAAATTAAAACTAAACGACCCCGCGTTAGAGTACGAGCCCGAAGCGCACGAAGCCCTGGGTAGGGGATTTCGGTGCGGGTTTTTGGGAGTTTTGCATTCTGAAATAATTTCAGAACGCTTACAGCGGGAATACCGGGTGCCGCTTGTTATTTCCCGTCCTTCCGTGGAATTTCGCGTAATGGATACGAAAGGAAAGCAAATGTCGGTAAAAACCGCGGTGGACTGGCCGCAAGAACATGTGGTGCAGGCAGTACAAGAACCCTGGGTATGGCTGGAAATTGTAACGCCGGTTTCTTACTATTCCCAGATAGTGCAATTGTTAGCGCAGCTGGAAGGAAGTTTACTGGAAACCAATAATTTATCAGAAACCGCTTTGTCGCTTATATACGAAACGCCGCTGCGGGAAATTATTATTGATTTTTACGATAAACTCAAAAGCGCCACGCAGGGTTTAGCTTCTATGGATTACCAAATCGCAGACTGGAGAGAAGCCCATTTGGTAAAGCTGGAAATTCATATCGCGGGCCAGGCAGAAGAAGCGTTTTCCCAAATTGTTGCAAAAGAAAAGGCGTATCAGCACGGAAGCGCGATAGCCAAAAAATTAAAAGACCTTTTGCCCGCCCAGCAGTTCGCGGTTCCCATCCAGGCCGTGGTTGGGGGAGACGTTATCGCGCGGGAAACCATGCGGGCCAGCCGCCGCGACGTGACGGCACCCTTATATGGCGGCGACGTTACCAGAAAACGCAAGTTGTTGGAAAAGCAGAAAAAAGGCAAAAAAGAATTGGCCGCAAAAGGCCGCGTGCGCATTCCCTCCAAGGTCTTTTTGGACGTCTTCCGTAGTTGAAAATATGAAGGAGAATGGCTATAATGCCTGTACTGGCTAGAAAAAGCCGGTGCCGCCGAATAAGGGGGCCAGGAGAAAGCCGAACATAGAGAGGATGATAAGGGAAACGATAAGAATCCAGAATCCGCGTATAATTTGTTTCGATTTTACTTTCATAGAAGAATTTTTGGTATTAGAATATGGTAGCAAAGTTTTCCAAATTTAGCAAAAGGAAAAAATCCATTATAGAAAATACGGCCGCGGCCGTAGTATTCGGATTTATATTCTTTGGCATTGTTGGATTTTTCCTGTACCAAAACATTACCATAGGGCAAAAGCGTGCGGGTTTGGAAAACCAGTTGGCGACCCTGCAAACAAAAGCAATTGAGCTGTCTGTCCAGCAGGAAGAATTGCAAGAAGGAGTCGCGAATACCCAAACAGAAGAGTATCAGGAAAAATTGCTGCGCGAACAGGGACTATACAAAAAAGAAGGCGAGCAGGTAATAACCGTACTGCCGCCCAAGGAAACATCCGGTCAGGCTGGATCAAAAGCGGAACAGCAAAGAACATGGTGGAAGCCGTGGACGTGGTAAGCGCGGGTGTAACACAGTGGTAGTGTGCTTGCTTCCCAAGCAAGATACGCGAGTTCGATTCTCGTCACCCGCTCCGCCTCTTTAGCTTAGTGGTAGAGCAATGGTTTCGTAAACCATAGACGCCAGTTCGATTCTGGCAAGAGGCTCATCAGTTTTAACCGCGCTGTGTGACCAAATCAAACTTTCTGATATTATCGCTTCTTCTTGTGGCAGAAATCCTCATTGGCTATGGGATGCTTATGGTTACCCAGGGGGCACCTCAACCTCCTGCAAGTGTTCCAGTAGCAGGAGAAAACGAACAACCCCAGGAAACGCAAAACCAGGAGCAGGAAGAAGAGCCGGCCCCAGAACCGCTACCGTCTCCTCCGGTTCCCATCGAGCTTCCCAAGGTACAGCTTACGCCGCAAGGCCAGCTGGCAAATCCGCCAGAAACCATTAAAGCAGTATATCTTACCAGTTGGTCCGGGGGGTCGGCAACCAGAATTAATTATGTAATAGACCTTGCGAAAACAACCGAAGTAAACGCGGTTGTTATTGACATTAAAGATTTTTCAGGTGAGCTGGCGTATGACACCGCCGTGCCGGAGGTAGAGCTATACAACGGAGAAAACATAAAAATTTGGAATATGGCATCCACCGTGCGCAGGCTGCACGACGCGGGAATATACGTAATAGCACGGGTTACGGTATTCCAGGATCCGGTGCTGGCAAACGCCAGGCCGGATTTGGCGGTGCAAAGCAAGCAAGGGCAGGGCATTTGGAAAGACTATAAGGGATTGTCCTGGATAGATCCTTCCGCCAAAGAAGCGTGGAATTATACCGTGGCTATCGCCCAAGACGCCGCCGCGCGCGGGTTTGACGAAATTAACTTTGACTACATTCGTTTTCCTTCAGACGGCGATTTGAAAGACATGACTTTTCCGTCTGCCGACGGGACCAAAACAAGAAGGGAAACAATGAAAGAATTTTTCGCGTACTTAGAGCAGAACCTGCGGGGCATTACCATTTCCGCCGACTTGTTTGGGTTGTCCACGTCCAGCCGCGACGACCTGGGCATTGGCCAGGTTATCGAAGACGCGTACTGGCATTTTGATTATGTGTATCCCATGGTGTACCCTTCCCATTACGCGAACGGGTACAACGGGTACGCGAACCCGGCAGAACACCCTTACGAGGTAGTGCATTTTTCCATGCAAGCGGCGCAATCGCGCTTGGACGCGCTGCAGCTGGCTAACCCAAACCAAACATTCGCAAAACTGCGGCCGTGGCTGCAGGATTTTGACCTGGGCGCGGATTACGACAGCCTTATGGTGCAGGCGCAAATCCAGGCAGCCGCAGACGCGCTGGGCCAAAACTTTTCGGGATTTCTTGTGTGGGCGCCCACCAACTGGTATACCCAGCAAGCCCTCTTGCCCTTTGTGTTCGATCGGGCAGCTTACAACGCGCGCCTTAATCCCGCAGTAGGGTTGTAATGCAATCGTGACGGCCGTCCAAAGTTTATTACATTGAGGTACCTGGAAACCGCGATCGCATGACCCAGGTACCTGTGTCGTTAATAAACGCGGTTGCTGTCATTAGCGACATCAGAACCATAGAACGTTCTATAGTTCTACTTGTTGATTTTGTGAGTAATTTCGTTTAAGATAGGAATACTTCAATTCTTTAAAGGAGCATAGAGTTATGAGTTCTTTTTTAATCGGGATAGCTGGAGGGTCGGGTTCTGGAAAGACTACGTTGGCCGATCTTCTACAAGGATATTTTGGCGATCGAGCTTGCGTGTATAACTTTGATAATCATCAAAAGTCCAAACACAACCTTCCTATAACAGAAAGAATGAGAAACTGGGACCATCCAGAATCCATTAACTGGCAGGATTTTCTTACTAATCTTCGTAAGTTAAAAAGAGGAGAAACGGTAGTTATCCGACAACGAGAACAGCAGACCTTACGGGGTCGAGCGAGGGCAGTAACTTTTAGCCCAGCGGAAATTGTAATTGTGGAGGGGTACTTACTCTTTCATAACCCGGTTGTTCGAGAATTACTCGACTTTAAGATATTTGTTGATGCGAGCGACGAGGTGCGCATGGAACGAAGAACAAAATTTAAAAGGCCTCGATACACCGAGAAAATCCTCCTTCCAGCACATCATGAGTTTATCGAGCCAACCAAGCGGTATGCCGATCTTATTTTGAATACAGGGCAACTTTCTTTGCAAGAGTGTCGGGATCAAATTCTCGATCGGCTCAAGCAATATTCCCTTTGGTGAGCGTTTCACCAGAGGGCTTTTCATAAAATTGAGTTTTTGTGAGGTTTCTGTATAATGGTATGTATGGCAGAAACGCAGACACAAGCAGAAGAGTTAGAAGGCAAACTCCGCTATTTGGCGGACTGCCTTTGACTTGGCGGGAAAGAAAGACAAAATAGCCTCATTGCAAAGGGAATCTGCAAAGCCGGAATTTTGGCAGGACGTGGAAACATCGGGAAAACTGTCGAAAGAACTGGCGGATTTGCGGGAAGAAGCGCAAGAGTTTGAACGGCTCCAAAACGATTTTAAGGACGCCAAAGAATTGCCGGAACTTTTGGACGATGTGCAAAAAAGAATTGAGAAATTTGAATTGCGCGCGTTTCTTTCCGGCAAATACGAACGGGCAAACGCCATACTACAAATTACCGCTGGGGCGGGCGGGCAAGATGCCCAGGATTGGGCCACTATGCTGTTGCGCATGTACGAACGCTACTGTGAAAAAAAAGGGTGGAAAACGGAAATTGCGCACCAGTCGTTTGGAGAAGTGGGCGACGAGGGAAGAATAGGCACCAAGCAAGTTTCTTTGGAGGTGCGGGGTCTATACGCGTTTGGCTTGTTGAAACGGGAAACCGGCATCCACCGGTTGGTGCGGCTGTCTCCCTTTTCAGCCAAAAGCTTGCGGCATACTTCGTTTGCCGCCGTAGAAGTAACTCCGGAGATTAACCTGAAAGAAGAAAAAGAAGTGGAAATTAAGCCGGATGATTTGGAAATTGATTTTTTTCGCTCGTCCGGCCCGGGCGGGCAAAACGTAAACAAACGGGAAACCGCGGTTCGCGTAACACATAAGCCCTCTGGTATTGTTGTTACTTCGCAAGCGCAGCGGTCCCAGCAGCAAAACAAAGAAAAAGCATTGCAGATACTGGCCTCCAGGCTATACCAAAAACAAGAGCAGGAACGCCAAAAGGAAGTGGCAAGGGTAAAAGGGCTCAAAGCGGCCATTGAATGGGGGAGTCAAATTCGCTCATACGTGCTGCAGCCTTATAAACTGGTAAAAGACGTGCGCACAAACGTGGAAACGCGCAACGCCCAGGCAGTGCTGGACGGGGACCTTGATAAGTTTATTGAAGCTGCCCTTCGACTATAGGTGGAAAAATGATTCATTACGCAGACGTTACGAAAATTTATCCCGATAAAAGTATTGCCTTGCGCGATATAAGTTTTTTTATGGGCAAAGGAGAATTTGTTTCTTTGGTGGGCAAATCGGGAGCCGGCAAAACCACCTTGTTAAAACTGCTGCTGGGCGAAGAAAAGCCCACGCAGGGGGAAATATTTTTTGACGACATAGCAGTGCATGAAATTCGTTCTTCTCATTTGCCCGAGCTCCGGCGCAGCATGGGCATGGTGTTCCAGGATTACAAACTGCTGGATTCCAAAACAGCGTTTGCAAACGTGGCCTACGTTATGGAAGTTATGGGTTTGGACGAGCAAACCATTGCGAGGGATGTTGCGGAAGTATTGGACATTGTGGGCCTGGCGGAGCGTTCGAACCATTATCCCTGGCAGCTTTCCGGCGGGGAAAAACAACGGGTAGCCATAGCCCGCGCCTTAATCCACCGGCCGCTGGTTATCGTGGCAGACGAGCCCACCGGAAATTTAGACCCGTACCATTCACGGGAAATCGTCGACCTGCTGTTAAAAATTAATGAACTGGGGACCACGGTACTGCTGGCCACGCACGACCGGGAAATCGTAAACCGCCTAAAAAAGCGCGTGCTTACGCTGGTGGACGGGCGCATAACGCGGGACGATCCCCACGGTAAGTTTGTATTGTAAGTATGCCCACATCCCTTTCTGTAAAACGAATCGTGAAGTCTGGATGGGAAAAGTTTTTGCGCGACCGAAGCTCCACGGGAGCCGCCTTAATCGTAATGACGATTGCTTTGTTCGTGGTAAGTTCGTTATATATTTTCCATAATATGAGTTCGTTTATCGTGGAAGAGCTGGAAAACAGCGTGGACATTTCAGCATACTTTACGGAAACCGCCACGGAAGAAGACATTTCCCAGGTGCGCCAGTTGCTGGCACAGCGCCAAGACGTGCAGTCGGTGGAATATGTTTCCAAAGAGCAGGCGTTTGAGCGCTTCGTGCAAACACACCAGCAAGACCGGGTGCTGCTGGAGCCTTTGGAAGCCGTGGGCCAAAACCCGTTTTTAGCCTCGTTAAACATTAAAGCAAAAAACCCGGAAAACTTCGCGGCCATTGCAGAGTACCTGGGCACGGCTTCGTTCGCCTCGCTTATTGAAACCGTGGACTTTTTTAACCGGGCTCCGGTTATAGATCAGATTATCGCGGTTACCGCCTCTATTCGCGCGGGAGCCGCGGCCGTTATTGCTATTCTTTCTTTTATCGCGGCGCTGGTGGCTTTTAATACCATTCGTTTAACAATTTACAATTCGCGCAAAGAGGTGGAAATTATGCGCCTGGTAGGAGCTTCCAATATGTTTATCCGAGGCCCGTTTTTGGTGCAGGGCGTGCTGGTGGGAATTGCCGCCAGCGTTATTACCTTACTTTTGCTCTTGCTGGCAAGCCTTTTGGTGGGAGGCAGAGTGGAGTCGTTTACCGGATTTAGCCTGGGTTCTTTTGTGCTTTCCCAGTTTTTCGTGCTGTTGCTGCTTGAGCTGGCGGTGGGCATTACCCTTGGCTTAGCTTCAAGCACCATTGCCATCCGCCGCTACTTAAAGGTGTAAAAATCTTTGTTTTGTGCTATAGTACAGTAATTTTCTCGAAAATCGAGAAGGATTTTTAGCTCATTGAGAAGGAGAATGGAGAAATGGTAGCTATTAAAGCGGAAGATCTTCAGTGCTTCGTAGGTGGGCAGTTGGTGCGGGTTGATAGTGAGCGCCAGTTTCAAGGGCCTATTAAAGAAATTTCCGATGGCGATAGCGGTGAAGTGAGAATCATGTGTACATGGGAGGCAGAATTCGATCCCAATAAGAATAGATGCAAGGTGCACAATGGTTCTTCTGTCGCGCACGTTCTCGACTTGTCGTATGGGGGGTTAATGATAGGGGACAGCGAATTTTACTACAACCCTCACACATGCGCGAAAGGTAAGGGTAGCGAATGCGCTGCTGTAGAACATTTAATGCGTACCTATCATTTATATAGTTCAGGGAGCGCAATGGAAATTCGCATAGCCGGAGTTAAACAAAGGAGGTTTATCATTAAGGCGGGTGTAGTTGGAGCTGGTGTTGCTGTTGGCGCATTTATTGCGGGAATGATAACGCAGGCTCGAAGAGAGAAAACAGAAAAGGAGAGTCAGAAATGACAACTATATTTGATCGGGTAAAGTCAATTGTGGTAGACAAATTGGGAGTTGATGACAAGGATGTGCAGGAAGGTTTAAACCTTGTGGATGACCTGAAAGCTGATTCATTGGATTTAGTGGAGCTGATTATGGCCCTTGAGGAGGAGTTTTCGACTGACGACAAGCCAGTGGAGATTGCCGATGAGGACGCCGGGAACATCCATACCGTCAAGGATGTCGTGGAGTACCTGAAGCAACACGGCGTTAAAGATTAGTAACGGCACATTGGAATTGAGAAGGCGCGGCTACGGTCGCGCCTTTATCTCTGGGGGAGAATATGGTATGGTGGCGGTACTTTGGGTTACCCATTGCGGGATCGTCTAACGGTAGGACTTCGCCCTCTGGAGGCGAGTATCTTGGTTCGAATCCAAGTCCCGCAGCCGATAGATTTTACCCAAATCTTTGATTTGGTGCAAAATCATCGTCCCGAGCTTTGTCGAGGGACAACAATCATAAAAGTTAAATCATCATATTTTATGGAAGAACAAACACAACCAACAGAACAAACAAAAGAAAAAGCAAAAAAAGGACTCATGGTTAAAAAAGTCATTGGGCTGGTTATGGCGCTGGCGATTGTGGCCGGAGCAGGGTACTGGGCGTTTACCTCGGGAATGCTGGATTTTAGCAATCTTGGCATGGGGGGTTCTGGCAAGTTTATAGCCACGGTAAATGGCCAGGGCATAGAACAGCGTTTGTTTGACACGCGTTTTGCGCAGGAAAAAAACGCGCAAGAATCGCAGGGCGTCGCGCTAAACGACATAAGCGCCGAACAATTGCGCCAGCAAGTGCTTGAAGCTATGATCGCAGAGCGCTTGCTTGTGCAGCATGCCAAAGAACAGGGTGTGCAAGTCTCCGACCAGGCGGTAGAAGATCAGTATCAGCAAGTAATTTCGCAGGTTGGGGACGAAGACGCGTTTGAGCAACAACTGAAAACCCAAAACGCGACCCTGCAAGACGTAAAAAATGAAATCGCCGACCAAATTGCCATACAGGAATTCGCGAACCAGTACGCCCAACAGCAAGGCGTTACGGTGTCTGCGGAAGAAATTCAGAAAACATACGACGATGCTGTTGCCGGCGGCGCGGAACTGGAGCCGCTTGAAAGTTTGCAAACCCAAATTGAAACTTATTTACGCAACCAAAAAGTAAACGAATTGCTGCAAGCTTTGGTAGTCCAACTCCGCGGCGAAGCAACTGTAGAAATTGTAAGTTAAACAATAATCCGACAGAGTACGATTGGTACCTGGGAACCGCGATCGCGGTTCCCAGGTACCTTTTTGGTTGAGAAGAAAATTACAGAATTTCTGCGGCCGCCGGAATTGTGTAACGTAGAAAAATTGACAGTGCTACAGAAACATGGTACTGTTTTATTATTCAAAAACCAGAAAGGAGTTCTTTGTATGGTTAGAATAGCAGTTGCGGGAATGTACAGGGCTTTCGTAAAAGGATGCGCGTGGGAGCAACTTTCCTAGGCGAACATTGATCCGTATGGGATTAGAAATGACCGTCGCCTTGGCGTATTCCAAGAGGGGACTGGCATGTTTGTTGCCCAGCGGCGAGATGTCAACAATAACCTCGGTATCGAGGTAAAAACTTTGTGCCAGATTACGCCTATGATACTAGGTAGCCACCTTTTCTTACGTGCGCCAGATATGGATACTCTGGAGGTAAGCATGTATTATGCGGGTGGCATTAAGCAAATTCAAGTTTGGCGAGACGTATGCGAAGGCATTGATATGGGGAACGAGGCCGCCGAATGGCTAAACACTTTTCTGGGATTGGAACGCCCGGATCACTATCGCCTGGTGCGAAGGCCGGAAATTGCACTGCGGCGCAGTAAAAGCGGCAAGTCACTCATAAGCTACCAGGATGCGTATCCATTTCTGATTATCTCACAAGCATCGCTGGACGACCTAAACCAAAGGATTATCCAGAATGGCGGTGAGCCCGTTCCTATGGATCGGTTTCGACCAAACATTGTGCTTGAAGGATGCGAGCCATATGCGGAAGACCATATGAAAAAAATCCGCATTGGGGAGGTTATCCTAGAAGGAGCAACCTTATGTGTTCGCTGCCCGGTTACCATGACGAATCAGTTAACCGCCCAGCGCGGCCCAGAGCCAATTCGTACCTTAATGACATATCGCGCAAATCCCGATGGAAAAAGCGCGGTATTCGGTCGTAATTTCGATTACGAAAAAATTGGTCACATGGAAGTTGACGAAACAGTAGAAGTACTTGAGTGGGATTAAACAATCCACCTTGAGTCCTAGCCCCGACTCGATTTTGAGTCGGGGCGTTTTTATTCACAGAGAAATTTGGTATACTGTTAATATGGTTATGGAGTCGGTACAAAAACTAAAATACGGGGATACGGCGCCGGATTTTGATTTGGAAGGGATTGATGGAAGCCGATACTCGCTTGAAACCTCTACAGGCATGGAGGGTTTGCTCGTGATTTTTATGTGCAACCATTGCCCGTATGTGCAGGCAAAAATGCCGGCCATTGTTGACCTGCATGAAAAGTTTGGCGAGCGGATAGGGTTTATTGGAATCAACAGCAACGACCCTGAATATCCGGGTGAAGGCATGGAAAATATGAAAAGTTTTGCCGCCGAACGGGGGATTGCATTTGCGTATGTGTTAGACAACACGCAAGAGGTGGCCAAAGCATACGGCGCCACTTGCACTCCAGACCCCTTTTTATTCGACCGGGAGCAAAAACTTGTATTTCATGGAAGGATTAACGACGCCATGGAGCCAGGCGACGAAGCAAAAGAGCACACCATGGAAATGAAAATCCAGCAGCTGCTTGCTGGCGAAGAAATCGCAGATGAATTCAAACCCTCCATGGGCTGCTCCATTAAGTGGCTCTCCGCGTAGTAAGGCTTAGCCTTACTAAAACAAACCAGCCGAGGAGGCTGGTTTTGAACGGATTTTTGCTCGCACACAGCGAGTAAAAAAAGGGCGTGCGCAAAGCGTGCGAAATAGGGGCGGAATACTATGTGTATCCGCCCCAAATCATTTATCAAAGAAAAAGGAGCACCAAAGATGGGGCTCTTTTTATTGTTGGCTGTTATCTTTGCGGCACATCGAGCGTGTCTACGAAGAGGGGAATTGTCAAAAAATTGCTTGTGCCCTAAGTGCAGGCAGGGTATAATACGCTAACGTATGGCAAGCGACAGAAAAACGTGGTGGATTTTGCCGGGAGCAGGCGCGCTGGGCCTGGCCGCGGGCTGGCACATCGTGCGCTTGTTGCACGGAGACGGCGCTTTTGTTCCGTATGTTCTGGGCGGAGCGGTTTTGCTCGCGGGAGCGCTGGTTGCCGGGCTGGCCTTCCAAAAGCGCGCCGGGCTGGAGGCGCGGCCGGCAAAAGCGATGGTGCCTTTTGGGCTGGTTGTTGCGGTTGTGCTTGGGTTGGCGGCAGGATTTTCAATCCTCGCTTTTGACGCTTTCTTGTCGCTTTTGGCGCAAAGCGCGAGCGGCATTCCGGGCGTTCCTGCATATCCCGTGCCGGGTATGCCCGCGGAACCGGAACCGGGAGCGCGGACGCTGATACTTACGCCGTGGCAGGGTCTGCTTGCGTCTCTTTATGCGGGTGTAGTTGAGGAAATTATTCTTCGGCTGTTTTTAATGTCGCTGGCTGTGTGGGCGCTGGTGAAACTCACGAAAAAAGCAAGACCAACTTCAAGCGCGATATGGACAGGCTTGGCGCTCGTCGCGCTTGTTTCAGGTTTGGTTCATGTCCCTTTGATGGCAAGCTTCGCGGCTATGAGTTCGTTCCTCGTATTGCGTTTTTGGCTATTGGGTATTGCGCCCGCGTTCCTGTACGGCTGGCTGTACTGGAAAAAAGGCATTGCCGCGGCAATGATTGCTCACTTTACGGCAGACTTTTTCATATTTGTTTTGGTTCCCCTTATCGCGTAGCAAACAATGCAAAAGAAACCTCAAAAAAAGCGGTCCGGCTTCTTGCCAGGGTTTTCGCCCAAACATTTTGCGTTTCACCCCGAAGAAACTACCACCCAGCTTTTGGAAAAGGTGATTTTGGTAGATGAAAAGGACAAACCCATAGGCGAGGGGGAAAAAATGCGGGTGCATCGCGAAGGCAAACTGCACCGCTCGTTTTCTATTTTTATATTCAATTCCCGTGGCGAAACGTTGCTGCAGCAGCGTGCCCAGGAAAAATACCATTCGGGCGGCTTGTGGAGCAACGCGTGTTGCGGCCATCCCAGGCCTGGCGAAGACACTCTTCAAGCGGCGCGGCGAAGATTGCAAGAAGAAATGGGGCTTGATTGTGAACTCAAAGAGCTTTTGCAGTTTACCTATAAAGTAAAACTTGACCACGATTTGTGGGAGCATGAATTCGACCATGTGTTTTTGGGAATCTACGATGGCGAGGTGTACCCCAACCCTCAAGAAGCAGATGGCTATGACTGGGTTGACCAGAAAACGCTGTTAGAAGAAGTGCGGCGGTATCCTGACCAATACACCGCGTGGTTTAAAATCGTGCTAGACCGCGTACTTGCCGCGTGGTAGAGTTGCTGTATGCAAAAGCAAAATCCGCCCAAAGTAAAAGAGAAGCGAGTGGTATTTGAATCCGCAAAATTCCGTTTGTTAGAAAAAGACATGGAGTTCGCGAATGGAGATACGGAAATCTGGGAAGTGGTGGAAATGAAAGGAAATGGGGGAGTCCGGGTACTGGCTATTACCGAAAAGAGGGAACTTATTTTTGTGCAAGAATACCGGGGTGCCGCGGAAAAGTATGTCATAAGGTTTCCCACCGGGCTTATTGAGCCCGGGGAAGAGCCAAGACGGGCGGCGGCCCGCGAACTCCAAGAAGAAACCGGTTTTGTGGCAGAAACACTTGAATCTTTAGGAACTTTAGAATCTACCAGTGGGTATTACAAAGGGCATACCCTGTATGTATTTGTGGGAAAAAATCTGAAGCAAACAGGCCAAATGGCCAGGGAGCCGGGCGAGGAGGACATGGAAATTCTGTATATTCCCCTGGAAAAAGCCTTTCAAATGGCCGAACAGGCCGAATTTGAGGACGCCCAAACCGTGTACACAATTTTGCGCCTAAAACGTTTTCTCTTTAGGGGCTAGTAAGGTTTTGAGTAGTTGCGGATTTTGTCCCCCAAATAGGGGGTTTTACTTTTTTTAAGAAATGTGGTAGGAAATTGGTACTTGGGAAAAGTGGTTTCCAGTTTGCTCTTTCTCTATTAAAATTTTTTGTCCTTTTGTATACATGTTTTGTTTTTGATACTAGCCTTATCAGCAAAATTGTATTTTCTTTTAGTTCTTTCCCTTATTAAGGGCCTTAACAACAATTTTCTCATAAAAACATTAACTCTTTTCTTAAAGAGGCGTTTTCTTTGGCGCGCCTTTGATTTTTTGGTGCTTAGGTCGGCCGAATTGCCCTTTAAGAATACTCAAAACTATGGGGTATAGAAGATTTCGAATAGGCAAAAAGGCCGTGTTCCATGCTTTTTTAGTCCTATTTATTGTTTGGGGAATGGCATTCCCCGTGGGATTTTCCTTGGGAAGCGGGAACTTTTTGGCATACCAGCAGGCTTATGCCGAGGGGGTAGGACAAGAAGATGTCCATACCCGGGACTCAAAAGAGAAGATCGAACAGGAGCCTGAAGAAACGCTTCAAGAAACGGAACACGAGGAGGAAAAGCCCGCAGAAACGGGCGGAGGCGACGCGTGCGTCCCCAACCCGGAAGCTGACTTGTTTGGGAGCATCCAGGCGGGAACCGGAAACGCCAGCATAGGCAACAGGTCTGAAAGGTGCGTTTATGAAGCGGGATTGGCTTCGTATAAAATGTTTGACGCGGGCATAGACAATCAGGAACTTTTTGAAGATGAAACAGTTACAGTTGCGCCAGGTTCGGAAGTCCACCTTACCGTTGACGTTCCTGAATGCGCGTACCAGATTGATGCGTTTTACGGAGAACTTATTACTTCGTTTGCCGGCGGCGCGCGGTACGGCGATCGTCTGCTGGCCGGTGCTCAAATCAAGGCATCCGACTTTTGTGAAAAGGGACCAGATACACTTTCGATTTCGGGCATAAAGTTTAAGGACAAAAACGGCGATGGCAAGAAAGACGCCACCGAGCAGGGCCTCGAAGGCTGGGCTATTGCAATTGCCAGGACAGATGGTTTTGCAAGCTCTACCTTAACGAGCGCCAGCGGCACATATGCTTTTTCCGGTCTGGAAGGTGGGGTGTATACGGTTTGTGAAGAACTGAAAGAAGGATGGGTGCAAACCTTTCCCGCAAGCGAAAACGGATGTTATACGATTACTCTTAAAAATAAAAACGCAGAGGGTATAGACTTTGGAAATATGCAGGAAGAAGACGGCAACGGGGGAGATGGGAATAATGGTGGCGGTAACGGCGGCGCAGATACTTTTTCGGTTTCGGGCATGAAATTCAATGATGAAAATGAAAACGCGCAAAACGACGCAGAACCTGGCCTTGAAGGATGGGAGATTATTCTTACCGCGTCGAGTACGTTTGTGGCTTCCACAACCACTAGTGCCAGTGGAACTTATGAGTTCACTGGTTTGGGAGCGGGGGATTACGAAGTTTGCGAAACGCAGCAGGCAGGATGGAATCAAACATTTCCTGCCGCTACAAGCGGCTGTCACGATGTTGCCATTGTGGGGCAGGATGTTACTGATATCGATTTTGGAAACGCGCAAGAAGACGGTGGCGATGGAGGCGGCGGTGGCGGCGGAGGTGGCGGCGGTGGACCATCTATGTCGCCTCCTCGTCCGGTTGCGCCTCCGGTTGCACAATCTCCACCTCCTGTAACGCAGCCTCCTCCCGTTGTACAGCCGCCTGTACTTCCAGAAACTGGCATAAACCCTGGATACATTACCCTCTTCTTGAGCCTTTTGATTGCGTTTTTCATGATGCTGCTGGAGCTTGCGAGCGTGAAAAGAGCAAGGAAACTCGCGGTGGCCTTTGCCTCGCTCGTATTAGGAGTATCACTGGCATACCCCCTTGTTCTATTTGCGATGTATGAGGTGGAAAGTGCGCCTGTGGTGGCGCCACTTTCCCCGGTCAGAATCGAAGAGGAAAAACCGCAAGGGAATTTTTTAGTAATTCCCAAAATTGGAGTAAAGGTAGCGATTTCAGAAGGGGCAGATGCCACCGCGCTTCGATATGGCGCGTGGCGCTTGCCGGGAACCGCGACTCCCGAGCAGGGGACCAACATGGCTTTGGCCGCTCATCGGTTTCGCTGGGCGCCCCCTTACGAGCACACGTTTTATCATTTAGATAAATTGCAGGAAGGGGATTTGGTGCAGGTGTTTTGGCAGGGAAAAGAATACCAATACCGCATGGTTTTATCGCAAGTGGTAAAACCAGATGCGGTGGAAGTGCTTAACCTTACGGAAAACCCAACCATTACGTTAATTACATGCACTCCCATTTTCTCAACAGAAAATCGATTAATAGTACAGGCTGAACTCGTAAACGTGATATAAAGGGAGATCTTGAAATCACAAAGCGGTGGGGGTACACTGGAGGTAATGGCAAGCAAGAAGAAATCTCCAAAAAAATCCTTGCAAAAGCGGGCCCGCTCGAATGGCCGCAAAAAGCGGGCGTTAGGCGCAAAATCAGCCCCTCCTGATTTATTTGAGAATGTGCATAAAACGAAAATTAGGGTAATAGGAATTGGCGGGGGCGGGGGAAATATAGTGTCAGAAATAGCCTCGAAGGTGAACAAACTGGACTTTATAGGAGCAAATACCGACAGCCAGGCATTGCGGGAGCTTCCCCGAAAAGTAAAATCATTGGCGTTTGGCCAGGATTTTACCCATGGGCTGGGCTGCGGCATGGATCCCGATTTGGGGGAACGGGCGGCAAAAGCGGAAAAGGAAAAAATTAAAAAAGTACTGGAAGGGACTGACATTTGTATTTTGGTGTCTTCATTGGGGGGAGGCACGGGTTCGGGAGCGGCTCCCATATTCGCTGAAGTAGCCCATGAGATGCGCATTTTAACGGTTGGCATTTTTACCATGCCTTTTCCTTTTGAGGGTGAAAAACGAACGCAAATCGCGCAAGCTTCCCTGGAAAAAATAAAACCGTCTGTAAACACGTATGTTATTATTCCAAACCAAAATATTTTTCGGGTGGTGGACAGCAAAAGTCCTTTAAAGGCGGCGTTGTCTGCGGTAAACAAGCGTTTGGCGGCAACACTGGAAGGTTTTATCGATACGCTTTCTACGGCCGGGCTTATAAACATTGATTTCGCGGACGTCCGTTCGGTTATGGAGGGGAGAGGACGCCTCGGATTTATTAATTCAGCGGAAGCCGCCGGCGGGGCAAAAGCGGCGGACGCGGTAAAAAGCGCGCTGCAAAATTCTTTGTATGATTACGGTATAAACGGCGCGGACCGCGTGCTGTTTAACATAGTGGGGGACCGGAATATAAAGATGCAGGAAGCGGCGTTTGTAAGCAAGGCAATTTTTGACCACAATCCCAAAGCCCGCATTATTTTTGGAATTTCATGCAACAATCCTCGGCTCAAAGATAAAATAAGAATTACCCTGTTTGCCGTTGGAATCGGGGGTGACGGGCTTTCAAAAACAGAAGAGCAAGCCAAAGAAAAGAAGTCGGTAAAAAGAAAACCGCGAAAAATAGCGATTCGACAGGTAGGGAAACAGGCGGAAAAACCCGTTGACCAAACAGCGGAAAAAAGCGCGGACACCGAGCCCCCGACACCGGAAAGGCAGCGGGTGCGAAGAAGCGCCATGGAGGTGAAAAAAGCGGTAGACGAAGAACTGCGGGAGTTAGAAAAAAAAGAACGCGAATGGGACGTACCCGCGTTTTTAAGGAATAAACAATGAGTATGACAAGCGATATTGAAAAAGCAATTGTTCCCATAGCAGGGCTGGCAACCAGGCACTTGCCGCTTTCCAAAGTACTATCGAAAGAGTTTTTTCCTTTGGCGGATAAGCCCTTTATCCAGTATATTGCGGAAGAGCTGAAGGCGTCGGGAGTAAAGGAAATTATTTTTGTGGTAAACTCAAACAAAAAAGCCGTCGCAGACTACTTTAAAAAATCTCCCCAGATTGAAAAAATCCTGGAAGAGAAAAAACAAAACAATGTGTTAGAGGACTTGCGGGAGGCTGAACAGCTTGGCAAGGGAATGAGTTTTTCTTATGTTTTGGACAAACCGCTGGGCGACGGGCATGCCGTGCTGCAGGCAAGAAAACTGGCGGGAGAAGAACCTTGTTTTGTGGTGTATCCAGACGACATTATCGAGGCCCGAGTTCCTTGTGCTATCCAGCTGGCGCAGGTATTTCGTACTTCAGGAAAACCGGTGCTGGGATTATTCGAACTTCCCAAAGAAAAACTTTCTTCCTACGGCATTGTGGGGGTAGAAAAAATAGCGAGCAGGCTGTATAAAATAAAAACCATTGTGGAAAAGCCAACAAAAGAAACCGCCCCCTCGAATTTGGGAATTGTGGGAAGGGCAATTATTACTTCAGACGTGTTTGATTACTTGAAAAAAGCAAAACCAAACAAAAAAGGGGAAATCTCGCTTACTGAAACCTTTGGACAAATGGTAAAAGATGGTAAAATTGTATATGGGTCCGTGTGCGAGGGAAAATGGTTTGAATGCGGGAACAAAGAAGACTGGTTAAAGTCGTTCGTGTATTACGCGGCAAACCATCCGCAGTTTGGCAAAAGCGTGCGGCGATTTATAAAAGAAGAAAGGCTTACCTAAAATTTGAGTATGCGTACCATTACCGCTAACGATATTAAGAAAATATACCCTCCAAGACCGCTCGAATCTCGTAAGTATGATTTTGGGCTTATGCTGGTTATCGGGGGTTCTGAATACTACACGGGCGCGCCCGCAATGGCAGCTTTAGCGGGTTTTCGAAGCGGGCTGGACATGGTGCGCATTATCGCCCCGCAACGCGCGGCCGACATTATAGCTTCCTTTTCCCCGGCTTTGGCCGCGTATGGCGTGGAAGGCTCGCATATTACCAAAGATCATGTAAGCTTGCTGGTTATGCGGACGCTTGCGGCAAAAGAAGCGGCCAGGGGGAACGTGTCGGTGCTTATTGGCAGCGGGCTGGGTCGCGACGAGCAAACCCAGGAAGCAATAAAAGAATATTTGGCGCAAATTGACGTGCCCTGCGTTATTGATGCTGACGCCATATACGCCGTGGCGGAACAGCCCGAGGTGCTTGCCGGGAAACCGTTTGTGGTAACGCCCCACGCTCATGAATTTTTACAGCTTACAAAAAAACCCATATGGGATGTATCGGAGACTGAACGCGAAGAGTTGGTTATGCAAGAGGCCGCCAGATTGCAAACAACTATTATGTTTAAGGCAAACATAGACATTGTTTCAGACGGTAAAGAAGTTATCCTAAACAAAACAGGCACTCCGTATATGACCGCGGGCGGGACAGGCGATACATTGGCCGGCACAATAGGCGCGCTGCTCGCGCGAGGCATTTCTTCTATGGAAGCCGCAGCCATGGGCGCCTACATAAACGGCAAAGCCGGCGAACTCGCCTCCAAAAAATTCAAAGACGCCATGATTGCCACCGATCTTATCAAGGAAATCCCCCACGTAATCGCGTAATGCTGTTTGAAGTTTGACTTCAAACAACTGATAATGCTGGAGTTTTTGGGTAGGTATGATAGAATGGCGGAATGGAGATAATAGAGAAACAAAAGAGCAAATTGGAGAAAGTGGCTCAAAAATACCAACTTGAGCTGGTTTTGCTTTTTGGCTCGCAGGTAACAGGGAAAACCCATAAAGAAAGCGACTACGACGTGGCGTATCTCGGTCAAAGAAAGTTATCGTTTGAAGAGCAGCTTCGTCTGGATGTGGATTTAATGCCCGTATTCGGCTCAGATCGAGTTGATATTGTAGATATCCGCAAAGCCAATCCTCTTCTGTTGAAACAGATTTTTGCAAATCATCAGATTCTTCTTTGTAAAGATAAGAAGCGATACTACCTTTCAAAGATTTATGCCGCCAAGAAATATCGGGAAGCGCTCCCCTTGTTTCTTTTGGAAGAACTGGCCGTAAAAAGGTTTATAGCAAAACACCAGTATCTATATGATTGACAAGACGCTCGTGCAAGAAAAAATGGAAGGTGTTCGGGAGTATCTTCAAGAAATTGAAGGATTGATTGCTTTGGACGCCGTGGAAATTTTAAAGGATTTCCGAAACCTGAAAACGCTTGAAAGAAATTTCCAACTTATTGTAGACGAGATTATCGACATTAATCTCCATTTTATCCAAGAGCTTGAATTGAAGACCCCCGATGATTTTCAGAATACATTTACGATTTTGTCTGAGCAGACGCAGATTTTCCCGCAAGATTTTGCAATGAAAATATCTCCCGTAGTTGGTTTACGAAACATGCTCGTTCATCGCTATGAGAAAGTCGACAGGAAATTTTTCATTGAGCAAATGAAAAAAGAGTACGCTGACTTTGTGGAGTACCTCGCATATATTGATACCTACCTAAAAAACATATGACAAACATTGCAATTAACGGGTTTGGCAGGATTGGGCGGTTGTTTTATCGGCAGATGGCCGCGAAAAAGACTATGCAGGTGGTGGCGATTAACGATTTAGGCGATCGGGAAAATTTAGAGTATTTGCTTAAATACGACACGGTGTACGGCAGGTTTGAGGGCAAACTGCCCCAGCACGTGCTGCAGGAAAAAGATCCGGCAAAACTTCCGTGGAAAAAACTGGGCATAGACGTTGTGGTGGAGTCCACGGGCGTGTTTGAGTCGTATGAAAAAGCGCAGGCGCATATTGCCGCGGGCGCCAAGCGCGTGGTTATTACCGCTCCCGCCAAAGATGAAGACGGCGAGCTTGGAAAAACCATTCTT